>NZ_JBLRVY010000055.1:0-35283 GCF_048159485.1 Streptomyces sp. 4F14 | reverse complement strand
CCACCGCACTCATCTCCCTCACCCGGCTCGGACGCCGCACCGGCCACTCCGGTGCGCCGACCTCAGCCTAAGCCACGGTCGAACATATGTGCGATTCAACGGTCAGGGGAGCTGGGGCCAGAGGGTGGCGCGCGGAGCGGAGAGGCGCCAGCCGCACTTCCATCGAGTTCACCCCGAACCCTCCAAAGGTCCGCCGATTCCACCGAACCGCCAGCCAGCGCAAGCCCTCAGGCGGCGACCGAGGCGGCGCGACACCCGCCAGAGGGGCGCAACGAGGGCGCTGGGGGCGCTTCGAGCGATCGATCGACCGAGGAGTCAGCGGCCCCATTTCACCCCAGAGGGGAATAATTCGATAAATCCGCACCTTGAGTTATTTCGAAAATTATTTCGACCAATGCCTCGCGAAGGTGCTCAGCAATTGGAAGGTCGCGACCCCATGTAGCCTGAGCCGTGATCGACATCACAGAAACGATGGGATGAAGCTACTTCCGAGTCGCCTCCGGGCGGCTTCCTTTTCTTGCATTTCTATAGATTGGATAGGTTAAATTGTCGGATTTCTATTGCGATGAAGCGTTGTCCGGGAAGACGCCGATCAAGGTGGTGGAGGAAACTGACACGGTACTGGCCTTCGAGCACACCCGGCCGAGTTACCCGGTCCACATTGTGGTGGTCCCCAAGAAGCACACCCCATCGTTGGTGAACCTCGGGGACAGCGGCGAAGACCTCCTCATGGATGTCCTGCGAGTGGTGCGCCAAGTTGCCGCCCAGGTTCGGGAGGAACACGGAGCTGCCTGCATCGTGACGAACGAGGGCGACTACCAGGAGTCGAAGCACATGCACTGGCATGTGCTGTTCCAGGGAGAGTTGCCCGAGGGGCGGGTCTGACCACGGGCAACCTGGTGGAGTCACTTCCTGCGGTGATCCCGAAGGCACGCAAGCCATTGGGTCCGGTTCGCGATGTCCCGTGCCGCGGAGCGGATCTTCTCCCGGTCGGGTCGCGGTTTGGCGGCCTGGAGCTGCGGGAGCAAGTGCGCACAAGCTGTCACGATTGCGCGGCCGTCCGCGAGTTGGTCGTCGTCCGGGACGACGAGGCAGGTTGCGCGTCGGGCGTACGCCTGGGCGTTGTCCAACTGGTCGCCCCGGCTCACCGATGCCGGGAGCGGGATCAGTACTGCGGGCTTCTGTAGTGCTTCCAGTTCGGCGAGGGTGGTGGCGCCGGCTCGGCCGATCACGAGGTCGGCCAGCCACAGGGCGTCGACCATGTCGTCGTGCAGGTACTCCAGTTGCCAGTACCTGGCGGTTCGACTGAAGGTGGGGTCGAGGTTGCTGCGGCCGCAGATGTGGATGACGGAGAACCGGGCGGTGAGGGACGGGAGTTGGCGGCGGATGGCGTCGTTGATGCGGGTGCTGCCGCTGCTGCCGCAGAAGATCAGCAGGACCGGAAGGTCGGTGGGGATGCCGAGTTGGGTGCGGAGTTTCTCCGGTTGTCCGTCCGCGAGGTCGTCGCGTAGGGGGAGGCCGGTGACGACGGTCTTGCGTGTCAGTCGACGGGACAGGTTCTGTCCGGGTTCGGCCAGGTAGACGGTGTGGGCGAGGCGGGCGAGGATGCGGTTGGCCAGTCCGAGGGTGTGGTCGGATTCGTGGATGGCCAGGGGAATCCGGTTCAGCCAGGCGGCCACTCCGACCGGTACGGAGACGTAGCTGCCTTTGCTGAAGACGACGTCGGGGCGTTCGCGGCGCATTGCCCGCCAGGCGGTGAACACGCCGTGGAGCACGGTGAGCGGCATGACGACGTTCTTCCAGGAGCGGTAGCGGTGCAGGCCGGCGGAGGGGACGGGGGCGAGTCGGATGCCCGCTTTGTCGGCGAGGTCGGCTTCGATGCTGTCGGCGCGTCCGAAGTAGACCAGATCGATGCCGGCTCGGCGGAGTTCGGCGGCGACGGCCAGGGCGGGGACGACGTGTCCGGCGCTGGCGCCGCCGGTGATCGCGACCTTCAGCGGCTGCGGTGCGCGATGGGTGGGCTGGATTTCATACCGGCTGTTCATTCGTGGGTCTTTCCATTAAAGAGGGCTGGCCATTGCTTTCCATGGTCATATTCGCTCCGGTCAGGAGTCATCGACCACGATCCGAAAGCCTAGATTCACGTTTCGGTCACCGGGGAAAGAAAAGTGCCGGTTGTTGCAGAGGCCGTACCATTTCGGGTACGAGTAGGAGCCGCCGCGGATGATGTGTCCGGCGGGCAAGGTTTTTCCTTTCCAGCGGGACGAGGTGGGTTCGGTGTCGGGCCCTCGGGGGTCGGTGACGTCGGTGGTGTCGGGGTAGGGGGCGTACCAGTCGGAGTACCATTGCCAGAGCACGCCGTTCAGGGCTCGGATTCCGTGCGGGTTCGGTGTTTGTTCTGCGGTGTTCCAGCAAGCCAAGAAGGCTTCGGGCCAGGTGCGGCCTGTGTGCTTGCGGCGGATGACGCGGTGAGAGTCACAGGTGACGGTGCACGGGCAGTCGGCCCGTAGTGCGTGTTCGTACTCGGCTTCGGTGGGCAGCCGGTAGGCGCGGCCGTCGCGCTGGGACAGCCAGGCGATGAGGCCGAGGGCGTCGTCGTGGGAGACGCCGACGACGGGGACGTCGTCGCCGTGGATGTTGGCCTCGCTGAACAGAGGGCCGGGTCTCCAGTCGCCGTCCCAGATTTCGAGTTGAGGGTCCGCGGTGATGCCGTGAGCGGTGCGGTAGGCCTGGTAGAGGCCGGTGCTGACGGGAGTGGTCTGCCAGTGGACGGTCTTGGTGACATGCACGGTCTGGAGCCAGCCGTTGGTGACGCGGCGTCGGAAGGTTCCGGGTGGGACAGGGGCGAAGGCCAGGTCGGTGCTGGGCACGTTGCCCTCCTGATGGACGGGAGTGAGAGGGCGGTTGGGGTGGCCCCCCGTTGGCAGGGGGTCAGGTGCGGGAGGAGTTGGCGGCGCGGGTGGTCAGGGCGGCGAGTTGACCGGCGGTGGCGGCGATGTCGTAGCGGCGGGCGTTGTCCAGGTCGGCGCGGATGAGGGCGTCGCGCCAGTGGGTGTCGTGGGCGAGCTGGTCGATCGCGGCGGCGAGGCTGTCGGGGGCGCCGGGGGTGTAAGGGTTGCCGGCCTGGGCGAGGGTGACGCCCATGCCGGGGAGGTCGGAGTAGACGACGGGCAGGCCGTGGGCCTGGGCCTCGATGGCGACGAGGCCGAAGGCTTCCAGTTCGGCGGTGGTGAACACGAAGGCGTCGAAGTCGGGGAAACGGCGCCAGAGTTCCTCGCGAGGAAGGAACGGTTCGAAGGTGACGCAGTCGCTCACGCCGAGGTCGTGGGCGGTGTCGGTGAGGTGGGTGAGTTCGGGGCCGCTGCCAATGACGGTGAGCCGGTGAGGTCGTCTGGTCAGGGCGAGGGCCTGGATGGCGGTGACGGTGGACTTGTTCTCGTCGAGGCGGCCCGCGTGGAGCAGGGAGAGCGGGCTGTTGCTGTCGTGCGGGCGGTGGCGTACGTGGGCGTGGGCGGTGGGGATGCCCCAGGGGATGGTGGTGATCCGGTCGGTGTGGCGGTGGTGGGTGAGGTGGGCGATGCGTTCGGCGAGGGTGGAGTTGGGGGCGACGACGAAGGCGCTGGCGGTAACGACCTCGGTCAGGGTGTCGCAGGCCTGTTCGAGGTGAGTGGCGGCCAGGACGTCGGTGCCGTGCGCGATGCTGATGACGGGGATGCCGGCGGCGGCGCGGGTGAGCGCGGGGCTGAGTCCGAAGCCCAGCTGCTGGGCGTGGATGACGTCGGGTCGGCGCCGGGTGATCAGCTCTTCGACCTCGGCGGTCAGTTCGTCGATGTAGGTGGCGAACTGCGGTGTGCCGTAGGGCTGTTTGGTCGTGCGGAGGGTGTGCAGGCGGTCGAAGGGGTGGTGCCAGGCAGGGTCGACGGGCGGCAGGGGCAGGAAGGTCGTGCGGGTGTCGGGGGTGGCGCGGTAGGTGTCGGCGGCGAGGATCATGCTGCCGCAGGACGGTCCGGCCGGCAGGTCGATGCCCGTGAGGATGCGGGTGGGGCTCATCCGGTCACTCCGTTCAACTGGGAGCGGTAGGTGGTGAATTCGTCGAGGAGCAGGGTGCGCAGGCCGGCCCATCCGAGGTTGCACGCGGCGTCGACTACCGAGAGGGCGGGCATGAATCCCCGGAAGGCCCAGGTCTGCGGGTAGACGG
Source organism: Streptomyces sp. 4F14 (assembly GCF_048159485.1). NCBI lineage: Bacteria > Bacillati > Actinomycetota > Actinomycetes > Kitasatosporales > Streptomycetaceae > Streptomyces > Streptomyces sp. 4F14. Next base: position 31,085 of record NZ_JBLRVY010000055.1, on the reverse strand, counting down.
GGTGGCGCGGGGCGTACTCGTTCCACAGGACGGTGATGCCGGCGCGAGTGAGGGGCGCGGTGTCGAGGTAGCCGCGGGTGCCGGACCCGGCCCACAGCACAAACTGCCCGGTGCGCTCGCAGACGGTGGCGATCCGTTCGATGCGGCCGGTGGGCGGCAGGGCCATGCCGGAGGTCGAGCGGAGGTCGCAGCGGGCGCCGAGCGCGTCGCGGATGCGGTGCAGGATCTCGGCGTTGAGATCGGCCAGGAACAGGTGCCCCGCGTTCAGGGGCGGGGCGAGAACGTCCATCGTCTCGTCGAAGAACGCGGTCCGGCCATAGGCCATGCGCAGGGTGCGCAGGAGGGTTTCGGGGGCGAAGGCGTCGGCGATGCGGGCTTCGCGGATCAGCTGGCCGTGTTTCTTGACGACGGGGACGGTGATCCACTGAGTGCCGGTCTTGGTCTTGATCCGGTTGCGGTTCTGCCAGCCGCCGTCCTCGAACTGCACGTCGTCGTAGAGCGCGACCACGTCGCAGGCCACCAGGGCTTCGCAGAAGGCGAGCCAGGGCAGGAACGCCGGCTGCTCGATGTAGATCACGAGTGCTCCGGCGGGCCGTCGAGGAGAAGCAGTGCGGGAACCAGGGCCTCGTAGGACCGTCCGTCGGCGGTCTGCTGCGGGAGCAGGCTCCAGCCCGCCTCCGCGGCGCGATGCCGGGTGAACGCGTCGGTGAGGTAGTAGCGGCCGGACTGGGTCTTGTGGGCCTGGAGGGCCTTGACCTTGGCGTCGAGGTGATCGGTGATGTCGACCAGGACGGTCGGGGTCACCTTCTGGTGGGGGCCGAAGGGCTGGCCGCACAGGATCGTGGTGCAGGTGGGAACCCGGACCACGGCGTTCAGCGCGGCCCGTGACACCGCGTGGTGGTCCTGGTGGTCGCGTCCGTCGTGCACCGGATGGGTCAGCAGCACGGTGCACTCCAGACGGACCAGCGCGGCTTCGATCCGGGAGATCAGCTGCCGATCGAGGTGGAGTGCGCCGTCGGCGAGGTTCAGGCATTCGACGCCGATTCCGGTGCCGTCGTAGGAGGCGACGGACTCGGCGGGCCGGGTGGTGGAGTCCAGCGTCGTCCCGACGGCCTGGTCGGCGAGCGAGACGCCGTTCGTGCCGTCGGTCACGAGCAGCACCGTCACGGTTGCGCCGGCGTCGCGCCAGCGGCGCAGCGTGCCGAAGAAGAGGAGTTCGGCGTCGTCCGGGTGGGCGACCACCGCGACCACCCTGTCCTTGGAAGAGAGCAGGAGCGGCATCAGCCCACCGCCCCGAAGTCGCGGTGGACCTGCGAGGGCATGGGGAGAGTGGAACCCTGATATTTGCCGTCGTACAGGACGATCCTGCCCAGCGGGCGCCAGAAGGTGACCTGGCCGACGCGCATCCCGGGGTAGATCCGCACGGGCTGGACGGCGTGCAGTTGCAGCGTCCACCGGTTGATGGAGCCGATGTCGATCAGGTCGGCGGTGACGTGGACGAACAGCCCCAGACGCGCGGTGGAGGAGCGGGCCCGGATGATCGGCACGAAGTGCTCGCTGCCCATGGTCTCGACGGTGGAGGCCAGGTAGATCCGGTGGGGTTCCAGGACGAGGCCGTCCGCCGGGATGGTGCCGCGTACGAAGGGGTTGTCCGTGCGGCAGTCCAGTACGTCCTCGCGGTACCAGCCGATGTCCTCGCTGAGGTGGAAGTCGTAGCTGTTGGGGCTCACGCAGCCGGGGTCGAAGGGCTCGATGGTGATCTCGCCGCTCTTCACGCGGTGGGTGATCTCGGGTCCGGTGAGGATCATGCCGTCGCCTCCAGGACACGGGTCGCGTTGCCGAGCGCGGCGTGCGGGTGGCAGGGTGCGGGCTCGCTGATGTGCCCGTAGTAGCCCTGGTAGGGCTGGCGGTGGCCCTCGTGCGCCCAGAAGGACACCTGGCCGATCCTCATTCCGGAGTAGACGCGCAAGGGCTGGACGGCGACCATTTCCAGGGTCCAGCTGTGGCAGGCGCCCAACTGGCCGAGGTCTGCGCTGATCTGAAGGAACAGGCCCAGACGTCCGAGGGAGGAGCGCCCGATCAGGCTGGGGACGTAGACACCGCTCCCGATGGTCTCGGCCGTGGCCCCGAGGTAGACCGTGCGCGGCTGGAGCACGTACCCGTCCTCGGGGATCGCGATCTCCTCGCACGGCGTGTCGCGGCGGGCGTCGACGATGTCCACGGCCGGCACCTTCAGGGTGCTGCCGAGACGGTAGTTGTAGGAGTTGGGGTTGACCATCGCCTCGTCGAACGGGCTGATGGTGATCTCCCCACGCTGGACGGCCTCAGCAATGGCCGTACCGGTGAGGATCACAGCACGCCCCTTCCGGCCACGTAGGTCTGGCGCAGCAGGCGCCGCTCGTCCCCAGGAAGCTCGTGCTGGCCTTCTCCCAGCGGCATGCGGCCGTGGGCGTAGCGCAGTTGGTCCCACACTAGGAGCTGGCCGGGCTCCAGACGGTGTGTGGTGCGCTGCGCGTGGACGGCCGCGGTGAGGCGGGCGAACGCCGCAGCCGCTTCGTCCGCCGCGACCCGGTCCGTGTCCACCAACTGCCCTTGGTCCAGGTGAGGGCCCATCTTGCTGGTGAAGCGAACGGGCAGCCCCCATGCCTTGCGGCGCGGCACGATCGGGAAGACGCCGAGGGAAGGGCCAACGCCGTACACGCCTTCGTCGGTCCAGTACCGGTAGGCGGGCTTCTTCAGGAGTTCGAGGTCCTCGGAGGACAGGGACAGGACGGCCGCCCACATGTCCGCCAGAGCGGACGCGCCACCGCCCCGGGGGTCGTCGCGTACGCAGTACAGGGCGATGATCCGCGGGGTCTGCTCGCGGTCGACCATGTCGATGTGGAGCCGGTTCTCCCCGGTGCCGTGAGTACGTCCGGGATCGACGTCCGGCCGCACCGTCAGGTCGCTCCACGGGCCGAAATCCGGATACACGCTGAGCACCGTGCCGAGGGCGGACAACAGGCCCAGCGCCATGGACTGGTTGCGTTCGTGGTCGGTGGGGTCGTCGAACGCGATCACCGCGCGCCCCTCTAGAGGGCCGTAGAACTCTTCCTCGAAGGAGCGGTGACCGTCGGGTCCTTCGAAGAGATGAGTGGCGCCCAGGACGGGTAAGGCACTCATGCAGCCCCCTTGGTGAGAGAGATGACGGTGGAACGCAGGGTGGTGCGGGGCACGACGGGAAGGTGGGGAATCCCCAGCCGGTCGGCCAGGTAGGCGGTGGTGGCCACGGTGACGTGCCCATCGGTGAACGCACAGGCGAAGACGGGTTCCTCGCCAAGGACCTTCACCTTGCGCACGAGTTCGCCGGTGTCGTGTTCACCTGCGAGGCGCACCAGCGCGGTGTCGAACGGCACCGCGTCGGCCAGTGCCCCGCGCGTCACCGTCCGCGGCAGGCCGGCACGCAGGGTCGGCAGGTTCAGCAGGAAGGCGTCGGTTCCGCTGTCCGTGCGGGCTTTGGCCGCCAGCAGCCAGGCCAAGACAGTCCGGTCCGGAACCGCGGTCGCGAGACGGCCGACGATCTCGGCTCCCCATGCCCCGTACCCAGGCAGGAAGCCCGCACCCGGTCCGGCCAGGCCGGCGGCCGGCGGGTGGTACTCCGTGGTGAAGGTCTGCGCGCCGGTGCCGTCGAAGTCGATACGCAGCAGTCCGGCGCCCAGCTCCGGGGCCTTGACGACATGCCGTGGACCCGACGTCCAGTGGTACTGCTCACGGTGGCAGTGGGCCGCCACGATCAGGTCGAACGGGCTCAACCCGCTTTCCTGAAGGGCCACATCGTGCTGGAAGCCGCTGTGGCTCACCCCGATGACGACATCGGCTCCCAAGGAGAGCAGCCGGTCGCGTTCGGCGGCCAGCAACTCGGCGGACACTTCCTGGAAGGTGAACCCGGCCCGCTCCGCCGCCGGAACCGCTTCGTACGCCTGCGCGCCGATGAACCCGACCATACCGACCCGCAGACCGTGTGCGGGAAGGAGCAGGCCGTTCTCCCACCGCCCGCCGAAACCGGAGGGCGGTCTCAGGTTGCAGCAGACCACCGGCGGGAACCGCTGCGGGTCCCGCAGACGCATCAAGTCGGCGAGGTCGTGGTTCCCCGGCACGACGGCGTCGTAGCACTCGCGGAGGATCTGCTCCTCGGCTGCGCCCTGCGAGTACTCGTGGAAGGCGTTGCCGCCGAAGAAGTCCCCCGCATCGATGACGAGGGCACCGGCCTCTCGGTGGCGGGCCAAGGCGGCGAGGGTCGCATTGCCGCCCGGGACGCTGGAGTGGAAGTCGCATGTGGCGACGACAGCTGTGCGCATGCGGCTCCTTCGAGGGAAGCAGGAAGAGGTACGAGTTGAAGCGCGCAGGGCGGTTCGGGACCGGCAGGCCCGAGCGGCTTGCCGCTCGGGCTCGTCAGCCGCCGTGCGCAGCGGGCAACCGTTCGACGAGTACAGCTCAACTGTTCGATGCGGCACAGGAGTTGGGTGTAGTGCCGGTGTAGTGCCGCTGCCACGCGCAGTATGCTGACGGCGACGCAGGATGATGGGATGCCAGTCATGGACGACCTGATCCGTCACCCTCTCGCTCACGCGCGGACCGAGCGCGGCTGGTCCCAGCCCGAACTCGCCCGCCGTATCCGGCGGGCCGCCCTGCGCCGGGGACTGCGTTCCGGGGTGGACCGGCAGCGCGTCTGGAGCTGGGAGAACAGCCGGGCCGTCCCCGACGCGGACTCCCAGATGCTCCTCGCCGACGTCTTCGAGGTCGAACCGAGTCTCGTCCCGGCCCTGGGCTGGCCGAACTGGCTTCCCGGCCGTGACACCGCGCTCCCTCTCGGCCCCTACAGTTCCGTTCCCGCACTCCGAGAGGCCCTGCGCGCCGTGGACCGCCGTACCTTCCTCACCTACAGCACCGCCGCCCTGACCGGACTGGCCCACCAGTGGGCCACCACCGAGCCCCGTTCCCCGGCCGAAGCTCTGACCGGCAGGCAGGTCGACGGGGAACTCGTCGACCTCCTCGAAGCCACCGGCCGTAAACTCACCGGCCTGGTCACCGCGCAGCGTCGGCACACCAGCACCCTGCTTGACGCACACCTGGCGACCGTCGCTGACCTCATCGACGCCCGCAACTACACCGAGCCCGTCGGCCGCCGCCTGCACGTCCTGGCCGCGCGCACGGCCTCTACGATCGGCTGGCACCGCTTCGACCAGGGCCACCATGCCGCAGCCGCCCGGCACTGGCACGGCGCCCTGCACAGCGCCCACGCCTCCGGCGACCGAGACCTCGGCGCCGGAATCCTCTCCGACTTCGCCTACCAGGCCACTTGGCTCCACGACCCCAAAACCGCGGCCGACCTCCTGGACCACGCCCGCACCCGCACCCGCCACCCCACCGCCCGCTCCCTCCTCCACCTGCGCCTCGCCCGCGCCCAGGCCGCCCTCGGAGACGGTGCCGCCTGCCGCACTTCCCTCACCCACGCTGAGACACAGCTCCAACGCGCCTGCGGAGACCCCGCCCCCGCCTGGTGCACCTGGATGCAGCCCGCCGACCTCCTCGTCGACTCCGGACAGTGCCTCCTCGACCTCGGTCACCCCGAACGCGCCCACCACCTCATCGGCGAAGGCATCACCCTGCTCCCCACGAGCCGGGACAAGACCCGGGCCGTGTTCCTCGCCCACGAGGCCCGCGGATACCTCACGGCGGGCGAAGCCGACCGGGCCGCCGCAGCCGCCACCGAAGCATTCCGCCTCGGCCACGCGATCGGAGCCCCCCGGTGCATCCACCTCGTCACCCAGATGACTCCCGACTTCAAACGGCACGCGGGCGCCGAAGGAGTCGACGAACTCCTCCACCACGCCCGCGCCGTCTGACCGGCGTAAGCCGACAACGGCGAGAATCCTCCGCCTCTCCGAGGAACCCGGGCGCCCGGAGGAAAAGGAGAGGACCGCCCCAGCCTCACAGCTACGACCGTGCGGGCGGGAGCACCGGCTCCCCGGCGGAAGTCCGGAGCCCTGACGTGCGGCCTCGAAGCCAAGTGCGTCGGAGATGGTAAGAGATCCGGTCGGTACCGGAACGGTGCTGACACCCATGATTACCCCTGAAGAGCCGAAGGCAGGGACGGCGCAAGCCGCTGCGGCAGTGTGCGCATCGGAAGATCCCGGTCTGCCGTACGGCCTCCTCGTTCCGTCCTTAGCGGTACGAAGACGCGATGCCCAGCGCCCGCCGAGCACCGAGTTCCACGGTGCATCTGCTACTGACGAACAGTCATTGCCGATGTTCTGTAGAGACATTGACCGGACTGCGCAATGCCGGTCCGGCGCATGGATGGGTCGGCACGGACCAGAGACGCGGCAGAGCGGCGGAGGGGCAGGGGAATGGGCGGAGTTTCCCGAGGTCGGCGTGCCGAGATCCAGCGCGAGGCGTCCCGGATCCGCACTCAATGTCAGCGTGTCGGATACGTCCAGGAGCGGATCGTCACCGCACCGCGGTCGGAGTTGCCCGAACTCACCGCCCTGGAGGCGTGGCGTCTGGCGCTGGGATGGTCGAGGGCCCAGGCGATCCGCGAAGTGGCTGCTACCTATCGGGACGACGGTCTGCTCCCGCCAGGTCTCACGCAGGCCATGCTGTGCCGCTACGAACACGGGCAGGACGCTCCCGGCGAGGAGTTCCGGCTGATGATCTCCCGCGCCTACGGGGCCCGTCCCGACCAACTCGGCCTGGCGACACACTGTCTGTGGTGCAGCACCTGCGCGTCCCCGCCGCCACTCCACTACGGTCGGCACCACAGCGAGGAGACAAGCACCGGCCGAGAGGGATCCATGACGACTGACAGCGGACTGCCCGCTATCCGCGAATCCGTCCAGTGGGCCGTCCTGGACGCACCCAGCGGCTCCCCGGCCCTGGTCGCCCTGGCCGAGGCCGCGGTGGAGCACTACGCCCTCCACTACAGCAAGCACCCGCCGGCACTCCTGCTGGAAGAAGTCCGCGCGACCCGCAACCTCCTCTCCACCGCGGTGGCCGCTGCCGACCCTGCGACGGCACAGAACCTCCGGCGCCAGGTGGGCTGGCTGTCCGCACTCCTCGGCAACCTCGCCTACCACCTGGACGACCGCCCCGGCGCCCGCGCCCACCTCACCCTCGCCGGCGCCCTCGGCGAATCCACCCACGAACCGGCCCTCACCGCCTGGGCCAGCGGCGCCCTCGCCATGGTCGCCACCGCCCGTCAGGACTGGAACCACGCCCGCGAACACGCCGAGTACGGCCTCCAGCACGCACCCCAGGGCCTGCGCCGCGCCCAGCTCCTGGGCTGGGCGCTCCTGCCCACACTCGCCGCGCTGAAACGGGTCCCGGAGGCGGACGACGCCGTCGCCGAGAGCGACGAGATCATGCGCACCGGCGTGGAACTCCCCGGCCGCTTCGGCTACGACCGTGCCGAACACCGCCTGCACGTCGCCGAGGCCCACCTCACCCTGGAACGGTTCGACCGCGCCGCCGGCGTCGCCCGCGAGTCCGTCGCCGCCGCCCCGGCCGAGACCCCCGGCTGGGTGGCGGCCACCCTCGTCCTCGCGCTCGCCGAAGCCCGCGATACCCCGGAACAGGCGGCGGGCCGTGCGCTCGGTGTCCTCGACCTCGTCCCGCCGCCACGGCTGCGCGCCACCGCGTGCAACCGCCTGGCTCGCCTCGCGCGGGTCCTCGGTACGTCGGCCACCGACTCGGCGGCCGAACTCGCCGAGCGCCTGCGGACGCTGCCCCCGCCGATTCGCCCCGACGGCACCGCCGCATAGCCGCCTGGCGCTGCTTCCCACAGCGGTGCCGGTCACTGCAGGACTCCGGTCGCGAAGAGGGCGAAGCCTTCGGAGTCGCATGCGGGCAGGTGCCGCCACGAGTCGGGCTGCACACCGAATCACGCGCTCTGCCGGGCCAGATCGAGCAGCGACGTGCTGATGCGGTCGCAACCCTCGCCGGAAGAGAGGCACGGCCCGCTGTACGGGGCCGTGTGTCGGCCGCAGGAGGGCCGGAGTCACGGACGGTCCTGTGCGGAGACGGTCCCGCTCGTCCGGGCAGTGTCCGTGCTCTTTGAGGGAGGTTCCTCGGCCTGTTCCGGCTGGGGCTTCCAGTCCGGATTCTGGACGGAAAGACTCCGGCCACTCCTGACGAGGCGCCCGTCCTTTTCCAGGGAACACAGAGCCAGACGCACAGTATTTTCGGTGGCTCCGAATCGGAGTCCTATTTCCCACCGGGTCGGTATCTTGTGACCGTCCCTCCAGTCCCCTTTTTCTATCAGTTCAATGATGATCTTCTTGAGGTGTTCGTCGTTCGACACCCCGGGTTCCCCGATCAGCCATCGTTCCCATCGGCCAGGCTGGATACACACCTGGAGGGTGTCGCCCTTCGGAAGGTCGGCGGGGTCGGTCACCACGTACCCCCGTCGGGGAAACTGGAGCAAGAGGTGATCCGTCGCCAGCTTCTGTACGGCGGTTTCGAACGTCTTCCAGGTCATCCGTATCTCCTTGGCGAGGACATTGAATGACGGGAGCCTGTGGTGCACCTCATAGGTGCCGTCAGTGATATGGTCCCGGAGGATTCTCTCCACTCTGTCGGCGCCGGAAGCCAGGATTTTTTGGGCCGGTCGGCTCCCTCCATGGGGGCGGAAAATCGCCGAGGACGCATCGAGAGCTCTGTGCACATACCCGAAGGAGCGGCCCACGTAATCCGCTATCCCCCTGATGCTGCCGCCGGATGAGTAAGCCTTGCGGATCGCCTCCCTCGCTTTTTCGCCTTCCTCTCCCTTGAGGTGGACTCCTTTCCCGAGTGCGCGTATTCCGTTCAAGTGCTTCTGCCATGTGAAGTCCGGATTCTCTTCGTCGACGGCGTTCAAGGGGGAGTCCTTTTCTCGGTGATCGTCTTTGGGGCTATGCGCGCCGCGGTTGTACGGCGGCGCCGGGGCGGGGGACAACTCCCCGAAGGTCGAGGCGGGGCGCAGGCAGGGTGGGGCGTGGGCTGATTAGCTCTGTTCGGCGGTCGGTGGCGGACAGGGGGCTGTGCCGATACGGCGGGGAGGTATACCCCGGGCGGGCGACGGGCAGGAAGGCGGGTCGGGGACGAAGAGGAACCTCTTGCGCCTGACGAGATGTCCGCGGTCTTCGAGCAAGTGAAGGGCTGACCTTACGGCAGGTCGGGAGGTGCCGAATTTGCGGGCTATGGCGGCTTGGGCCGGCACCCTGCTTCCGGCTGGCCAGGCACCCTCCCGAATCTGTCTTGTGATGGCTTTCTTGAGGTAAGCCACGTTCGTGACATTCTGGTTGCCGATCAGCCAATTCTCCCACCGTCCGGGAGAGACGCACACCTGAAGGGTGTCGCCTTTCGGGGGGTCGGCGGGGTCGATCACCACGTATCCCCTTCCCGGCACCAGAAGCAGGAGGCTTTTCAATTGAAGCTTCAGGGCAACCTGCTCAAGGGTGGTGCGACTCACGCCTGCTGCACGGATGAGGTCCCTGAGAGGCGGAAGTTTATGGTTGGGTTTGTAGGATTCGCTTGCGATGATCTCACGGAGGGTTTTCTCGGCTCTCTCCCGAGGAGGAAGGAGGTCCGGCGAAAATTCTTTTCTCCATCCTCTTGGCCTGAGGATTCCCGCACCGGAGACAATATTGCGCACACTCCCGTACGAGCGACCGAGATAGGCTGCTATTTCCCTCAGATTTCCCCCGTCCGCGTAGGCCGCAAGAATCGCCTCCCGCGTTCTTTCACCCTCGGCCCCTGCGATCCGCACTCCCTTCCCGGGGACATGGACACCTTCCAGATGCTGCTGCCACTTCGGAGCGGTGTCCTTCTGGCCGGTGGCGTTCACAGTGTTTTCTCGGTTCATCGATGATCGTCTTCGGGTCCTGGTCGCCGGGCCTGAGGGTCGAGGGCGGGTGAGTGGTTCGGCACCGGACCGGTGGCAGCCGGGACGGTGGCGGGCGGGAGGAGGCGCCGTGCGGTGTGTGCGATCTGGGCGCGGGCGTGGCGGTGGGATTCGGCGGGCAGGAGGAGGTAGGAGAGGGCCTGGCGCAGGACGGTCTCGACGGCGTGGAGGTGGCTGTCGCTTGTGGTGGTGCCGGCCAGGCGCCAGCGGATCTCGGCAAGGAGGTCGGCCAGGGCCCGGCTGTCGGCCGTGTCCGGCCGTCCGGGGCCGGGGCTGGGGAGGAGGTAGCGGCGCAGGGGGTGGGAGCGGCTGGCGGCGAGCATCCAGCAGGCGGCCGCGGTGAGGCAGTCGGCGGGGTCGGCGCCCTGTGCGCGGGTCTGGTGCCAGCGGCGGCTGCCGCCGTCCAGGAGCCGGCCGGTCTCGCGGGCCAGGAGCGCCTGGGTGATCCCGTCCCAGTGGGAGAACTGGTTGTAGAGGGTCTGGCGTGCCACGCGGGCGGCGGCTGCGATCTCCAGCATTCCCGTGCGCTTCCACCTGCCGGACCGGTGCAGGGCGAGTGCCACGTCGAGCACGGTCTCCTTGATCTTGTGCGTCGTGGACGGTGCGGTTGCCGGGTCGGGTCCGGGACGGCCGGCTTCTTCCTGTCCCGGCCGGCCGAAGGGCCGCTCGGTCGGGGCGTACGTCCGGGCCGGTGTCGTCAGCGCCCGCTCCAGGGGCCACCGTTCGGTGCGGACCCGGATCCTGAGCAGCTGGCCGGAGACCTGGCAGCGGCGGTCGCGGCTCCATGCGAGCAGGGACTTCGTCTCGTCCCAGAGGGTGTAGTCGGTCTCCTGAGAGGGCGGGGCGGGCGTGCCGGAGAGCCGGAGCAGGACGTCGCTCGGTGTGCGGGCAACGAGGTCGGTGACCCTCGTGCCGTCCCTGCGGTACTCGGAGACGGCCAGATAGCCGTCCGCGAACAGCGGCATGAGTGCCACACGGACAGTCCGGCCGGACACCCCGAACTCGTCGGCCAGCACATGCAAGGCGGGGATGCGTGTGCCGGACGGGTACGTCTTGTCGGCCAGCCGTTCACGGACGGCTTTCTCGACATGCACGGTGAGCGGTGTCCCGTCGTCCGGGGGCGTCCATTCCTGTCCCCTGACCCGTACCCGGGTCCCGTAGGGCGCCTGGGTCTCCAGAAGGCCGTCCTCGTGCAGGAGCCACAGGGCGCCGGTGACGGTGTGGACGGCCATCCGGGGGCGCAGCAGGTCCTCCAGATCGGCAGCTCGTACGAGATGCCCCGGCGCGAGTGTCCCGTTGAGGATGTCGTCGCGGACCGTGGTGTAGAGGCGGAGGACCCGGTGGCGGCCGGCGTCGTCGAGATGCCGGGTGATCGTCCGCGGGAGTTCGTCGAGGCGGTGGACGGGCAGCGTGGTCACGGCGTCCTCCCCCGGAATCCGGCCGTCTCGCCTTCGCCGGGATTCGTTGCGCCGGACAGGCGGGAGCGGGTGCGGGCCCCCGGATGGGTCTCCTGCGTCCGGTTCGCAACCGGCAGTGCCGGTCTCCTGACAGGCCCGTTGACCACGAGGCGGCGTCCTTCCCGGCGTAGCCGCCCTTCGTCTTTGAACCGTCGGGTCGCCGCGCAGACGGCGCTGCGGCAGACCTTCAGCTCGGCGGCCGGCACCCGGTACGACGGCAGGGGCGTCGCGGCCGGGTACGTCCCGTCCGCAAGCCTGCGGCGCACCACCGCCGTCACGTACGCCGACCAGGTCGGACAGCCCGCCGGAAGGCCCACCCGGGGACCGTGGCCGCCGGCGGCACGCAGCACTTCCTCCCGGGACAGCATCAGCACTACGGCCTTGGGTGATCGTCGGGTACGGCGGCAGATCTCGGCGACGTTCACGCCGGACAGGTAGGCGTCCCGGACCGCCGTGCGGACCGTCCGGTCGGCCGCCTGCTCCTCCAGCGACCTGGGCCAGGTCGTGGGCAGGCCGGCCAGGGCCTGCTGCCAGTCGGAGGGCCGGGCACCGGGGTCCCCGGCCTGCGGGGTGAGGCCGCCCTCTGCCCGGGGGTTCTCCTTCATGTCTTCTTGTCCCTCGTTCCTGCGGCGGGCGGGTCAGTTCTGTTGGGCTGGGGCGGCGGCGAGTCGTCGGGCCCAGGTGTCGGGGTCGGTGATCTCCTCGGTGGTGGGCAGCAGGGAGGCGTCGGTCCAGACCTGGTTGACCATGTCGGTGCCGTTCGCGTCGACGGCCCGCGCGATGAGGCGGAATCCCTGTTCGTAGTGGGAGAGGGGAAGGCTCAGCCTGGTGAGTCGGGCGATCGCCGCGTGGAGCCGGAAGCGCCGGGACCGCTTGGCGTGCTGGGCGGCGTTGACCGGTGTGCCGTAGAGGTGGGCGGTGATCTTGTGGTCGGCCCAGGTGGCGTGGCCTTCCAGTACGGTCGGTCCGGCGAGGCGGTCGCGCCCGCGGCGGTCGGGGAACAGGGTCTCCTCCCACGCGTCGGTGCGGGCTGCGAGCTGGGCGTGGTGGACGAGTTCGTGCGCGACGATCTGGGCCAGGCACTGCGGGCTGGTGTCGTAGCCGCTGTGCTGGAGGGTGCGGGGCGCGATCACGGTCTCGGTCTGGCCGTCGGTGGCTTCCATGGTCACCCCGGCGATCAGTGGCCAGATGACGACGGGGACGATCCCGCCGATCTTCAGGACGCGGCGCATCTGGGTGATCTCCTTGGGCGTCATCTCCAGGTCGGCTATGTCCCGGGTCAGGATGCGGCCGGCGTTGTACCGGAAAGCGGTCCGCCATTGCTTCGGCGTGATCAGGCGGAAACGGACGTCCGGCGGGACGGTGAGGCCCGTCGTCTCGGTCACGATCGGGGCGACGGTGTGGAGGATGGCGGAGATCTGCTCGGCGAGGTCGGGGTGGCGGCGGGTCTCGTCGAGGACGGCGAAGCGGGTCACTGGTTTCCTGTGGTCGGTGTTCAAGGCGTCGGAAGGGAAGATCAAGGCGGGGCAACCCCGCACGTGCGTGTGCCGGTTCGGCGGCACGCGTCCCGTGGTCGGGGGAGAGCGGCCCCGGGGCTGGGCGTGTGGCGAAGGCGAGGGCGGGTTCGCGCCGGTCACCACGAGGCGGCGGCCTTCCCGGCGCAGCCGCCCTTCGTCGCGGAGTTGGCGGACCACCTTGTAGACCACCTCGGGTCCCACGCCCAGTTCCCCGGCCAGGGTCCGGTGCGGGGGCAGCGGCCACTCGGCGCGGTAGGTGCCGTCCGCGAGCCGCCTGTGGACCACGGCTCTCACGTAGGCCGCCCAGCTGCGGTAGCCCGGCGGCAGCCGTGTCCGGTACCCGCGGGCGCCGGGCGCGCGCAGCACCCCTTCGAGGGAGAGCATCAGGCGTACGGCGTCGGGGGAGCGGCCGGTGCGGCGGCAGATCTCGGTGACGGGCGCCCCGGCTTCGTAGGCGCGGCGGACAGCGGTCCGCGCCACCGGATCAGCCACCTGGTCCTTGAGGGGTTTCGGCCAGGTCCGTGGCAGGCTCTCCAGCTCCCGCCGCCAGTCGGAGGGGGTCGCCTGTGTGGTCATGTCCGGTTCCCGGCGAAGCGGATGCCGTAGTACCGCAGGGCGTTGATGGCCTGGGCGGCCTCGGAGACCACGTCGAGCGGGGTGGTGCCGTCGGCGATCCGTCGTACGGCGTCGGCCCGCCACCCGTAGGGCAGGGCCGCTAAGCGGGTGGCGAGATCGGCGCCGAGCACACGGTCCTGGTCGCGGTAGCGGCCGGGTTCGTGGTCCGGGGCGGGGGACGGCGGAGGGTGGCCGGCGGCCGCCTGCCGGCGGGCGTACTGGAGCACGTCGTGGAAGGGAAGACCCCCGGGACCCCGCGAGAGGGAGAGCCGCTCCGGGCTCCCGGGCGGGGGCAGGATCTGCTCGTACCGGCCGCTGAGGGCTGCGGCCTGCCAGTCGGACGGCAGCTCGGTGAGGACGCTGAGCCAGAACTCGGCGGCGGTCCCGTGGGACAGCCGCCGGCCGTGGAGGGGCCCCGGCGCCCACAGACACGTGACCTGCCTGATTTCCCGTACAAACGTCCCGACTCCCGCCGGGTCCAGGGCGGGCACCGTTGCGCAGCGGCCGATCAGCCGGTGGACGGTGGCCAGGTCGCCCTCGGGCAGGGCGTCGAGGATGCGGGGGCGGGAGCGCAGCTCGTCCCAGGACAGGAGGGCCGCGTCGTGGGCCGCCTGTGCGGCATCGTCCGTGCCGCATCCGGTACCGGCGTCTTCCGTCAGAGTTTTGAGCGCGTGGTCGATCCGTACGGTCCGGCCGGGGTCCGTGCTCAGGGCGGGGTCGAGGTGAGGGGAGCAGCTGCCGGGATGGCCGGCGAACAGGGAGCACGCCGGGGTGTGCGGGCAGGGAGGCAGGACGTGGACGGGCAGCGGGCCGGTGGGCTGGATGGTCCAGGTCGTCCAGGCCGGCCGGCCGAGCGTGGCCCCCGCCCGGACCGCGTCCCGCAGAACACCCCAGTGCGGGCCGCGGACGTGTGCGGCGATCGGGCACTGGACGGACGACCTGAACAGGCTCCCGGGGGTGTGCGGACCGGCCGCGGGGACGAGCCGGCGGTCGACGCGGAAGCGGGCGCCGCACGTCAGCGGCTTCGCCGGTGGCAGCATCAGACGATTCCTTTCATGTGCGGTCCGCCTGAGATGCGGGCGACGCCTCCGTAAAGGTCCGTCGGCAGCGGACACGCGGGAGCCGGGGTGGGGCGCCACAGCGGGCACGAGACGATCCCGGGCTCCAGCAGAGTCAGTCCGTCGTAGAAGCGGGCGATCCGCTCCGCACTGCGCAGGGTGTACGGGAGCGCCCCGGTCGCGTCGTAACACGCGTGCGCCACCTGCAGGTTGAGGCTGGTGTCGGTGGCGTCGCAGTGCACGAGGAAACTCCCCGGGCACAGAGCGGCCGTCACCTTCCGGACGGCGGCGAGTGCCTCGTCGTCCGGAAGGTGGCCCAGGACGCTGGTGAGGACGAGCGCGACGGGGCGGGCGAAGTCCAGGGTGCGGGACGCGGTGTCGAGGAGCGGGCCGGGTTCGCGGAGGTCGGCGTGGAAGCTGTCGACGGCGCCCTCGGGGGTGCTGTGGTGCCAGGTCAGGAGGTGCATGACGACGTGCGGATCGTGGTCGGCGTACACGACCCGGGTGTCCGGGGCGATGCGCTGGGCGACCTCGTGGGTGTTCACGGTCCCGGGCAGGCCGGGACCGACGTCGAGGAACTGACGCACCCCCAGCTCCCCGGCGAGGACGGACACAGCCCGCTCCGCGAACGCGCGGGACGCACGCGCCACGATGTTGATCTGCGGGGCGAGTTCCCGGCAGACGTCCCCGACCACGCGGTCGGTCTCGTAGAAATCCTTGCCTCCGGCCCAGTAACCCCAGACCCGGGCCGAGGAAGGGACCCGCGCGCCGGTGGGCACCACGTCATGCAGCACGTTCCTCACCGCCCTCCGTGGCCGCCAGCAGATCTGCGGCCCGGTCCCGGGCGCTGTCGGGGACGCACAGCTCCCGCTGCCTCCAGACCAGCACGCCGCGTTGTTCGAGCGGTGCGAGGACGCGGGCGAGCTCGTACCGGGGCACGGCGGCCTGCCGTGCGAGGTCCGCCACTTCCGGCAGGGGGCCGGGGGCGTAGGTGCCGTCGGCCAGGCCGTGCAGGAGAGTCCGGCGGAGCTGGTCGGCCCTGCGGGCCCTGGTCCCCGGCAGCGGCCAGTACGTGGTACGGGACCCGACCCGCACGGTCGCGACCAGGTCCGGGACGTGGCGGGGGTCGGTGACCACCGTGCCGTACGACGGGACGGGGAGCACAAGCCCCTGACCTGCGAGCCGGTGGACCGCTTCCTGTACCGACCAGCGGAGGGCGCTGAGGTCGGCGGCCAGCGTCTTCATGGACGGCAGGGCGGTGCCAACCGGATACGTTCCGTCTTCGATCCGCCCGCGCAGCACGCCCGTCACCGCCTCCAGCCAGGACGCGTGCCCTTCCAGGACGGCGGAGCACCGCTGCGACCGCCCCCTGGGGCGCAGCACTTTCTCCTCGATCAGGATCCGCCGGATGAGAGCGTGGGAACGGCCGGTGACGGCACGGATGCCGCTCATGCTCGCACGGGCCTCGTAGGCGCGGCGGATCGCAGCGCGCACCACCGGGTCGGCCGCCTGCTCCGCCACAGAGCAGGGCCACTGCGACGGAAGGCCCGTCAGATGCCGTTTCCAGTCGGGTACTTGAGACTCGGGAAGGGGTGTATCGGTCATGTCTCACTCAGGTGGGCGATCGAGGTATCGGAGGCTGCCGGGCGTCCGGTGCCCCCTTCCTGCCTCCCCTGGGTCGCCGACGGCCCGGGGGAGGCAAGAAGGGGTGGCCCCGCCGCCGCGCCCGGTCAGGCGGGGAGCGGCCCGGCGGCGGGGCCCGGGGAATCCGTGCACGGCGGACAGGTGTCCACGGGGGTGCCGTGCACGGGCAGTTCACGGTGGGGATATCGGGTTCAGGCCCGGTCAGCCGCCGGCCGCGTCCGACGTCGGCAGGCCGTACTGCCGGGCACGTGTGATCAGATGCGCGGGCGACGTCGCCCCCAACGACTTCTCCAGATCACGGAATTCGCTGACTGCCTTCCGGGGCGAGCAGTCCAGCGCGGCGGCGATCTGTCCGATGGTCAGCCCCCCGGCCAGCAGCAGGATCAGCACGCGCTGCCGTTCGGTGAGGTCGAGACGGTCCGGGAGCAGGGCGGGCCGGGGCAGAAGCCCGGTGGCGTAGGCGGTCTCCACAGCAGCCGCAAGCCCCCACCTCCCGCTGCCCGCACCGGTCCTGCGCCGCACATTCGCCAGATGGAAGTGCACCGCCTTCACCGTGATGCCGAGGTCCTGCGCGACCGCCTTGCGCGTTCCGCCCTCGGCAATGAGCCGGAGCACCTGGAAAGGCCGGTTCAGCCCCTCTTGCGAGGTCGGGCCTCCCGGGGGCTCGATCCGGGCCCCCGCTTCCGTCAGCGCGCGATGCACGAACCCGTAGGAGCGCCCGCACTCGGCCGCCAGGCTCCGTATGGAGGCCGTGCCGCCCTCGTATCTCTGCTTCAGCTGCGCCCCGCACGCTTTTCTCTCCTCCGCGGAGAGCGGGATACGCGGTGGCGGCCACTTGAATTGCGTCACGTCAGCCGTTCGTTTCTGTGAGGTGTTCAGGTACACCCGGTACACCGGGGCCTCCCGGCGTACCGAAGAACAAGAAGAAGGGGCGGCCCCGCCGCCGCACCGGGGGAGAAGAGACGGCCGGCGGCGGGGCCCGGAAACCCGTACACGGCTGAGGAGAATCCCCACGGGGGTGCCGTGCGCGGGAAGCCGGTGGTCAGGCTCGGGTCAGCCAGCGGCGCCGTTCGACGTCGGTGACCTCGCGTTCCTGGTGGTCGAGTTCGAGTTCGGCAAGGCGGGCGTAGTGCTCGACGACCACCGGCCCGAGCGCCTCGCGGGCGAGGGTGCTGTCCTGGAAGTCGGCGAGGGCGTCGGTGAGCGTGGACGGCACGCGACGGCAGCCGGCCACGGTCCGGTAGGCGTTGCCGGTCTGCGCCGGGCCGGGGTCGAGCCGGTGCTCGATGCCGTAGGTGACGGCGGCCAGGACGGCGCTGAGGGCGAGGTAAGGGTTGGCGTCAGCCCCGGGTACGCGGACCTCCAGGCGGCGCAGGCCCAGCCGTCGTCCGCCGACGACACGGATCGCGCAGGTGCGGTTGTCGTACCCCCAGGTGAACGCGGTCGGCGCGAACGAACCGGGGACGTAGCGTTTGTAGGAGTTGGTGTTCGGCGCGTAGAAGGGGGCAAGTTCGGGGAGGGCGGTGAGCAGGCCGGCGATGGCGTGCTGTCCGGTCTCGGTCAGACCTCCGTCGTATCCGGCCAGCGCGCTGTTGGGGCCGGACCAGAGGGAGAGATGGAGGTGGAGGCCGTTGGCGCGGCCGGTTTCGGGGGCGGCCATGAAGGTGGGGGTCAGTCCGGCGCGGGCGCCGAGTGCGCGGGCCGCGTGTTTGAACAGCAGATGCTGGTCGCAGGCGGCGAGCGCGGTTCCGTAGCGGAAGGTCAGTTCGGCCTGCCCGGGACCGGCCTCGGTCTTGATCGCCTCCACCGGTAACCGTGCACCTTTCAGGGTGCGTTGGAGGTGACGCAAGAAGCGGTCGGAGGCGGGGTCGTGGTCGAGGGCGTAGTCGAGGTTCCCCGCTGCCACCGGACGCGGATCCCGGTACCCGCTCTCCTCAGCCTCGGCGTACGTGCCCTGGTAGAGGGAGAACTCCGTCTCGATCCCCACCATGGGATACAGGCCGTGCGCCCACAGCCGGTCCAGCTGGCGGCGCAGG
Organism: Streptomyces sp. 4F14; assembly: GCF_048159485.1. Lineage (NCBI taxonomy): Bacteria > Bacillati > Actinomycetota > Actinomycetes > Kitasatosporales > Streptomycetaceae > Streptomyces > Streptomyces sp. 4F14. The sequence continues at coordinate 12,839 of NZ_JBLRVY010000055.1, read as the reverse complement.
ATCTCCCGGGGCGCGACCTGAACCCGCGTGCCGTCGGGCGTCATCGCGTCCCCCATGACCAGCGCCGTGCGCGCCTCCCACGGCATCATCCGGATCGACGTCAGCTCCGGCCGCACCAGCAGGTCCTGGTAGCCGTGCTCCCACGAGGTCAGCGCGAAACCGTCCGCCGGGCTCATCTCGACGTCGGTGGCCAGGACATACGCACACATCCCGGCACCCTTCTTCGCAACCCGCCGGACGAAGTACTCCGCGTCGTACCGCTTCCCCTTCAGCCGGCCCAGGAGATCCGGGACAGCGAGGAGCACCGTGTCGATGAGCCCGGCCGCGACCTCCTCGCACAGGTCGGAGAACGCCACGGGAGCCGTGGCCTGCTGCTCCTCCGTCGTCTGGTGCGCGGACGTGAAACCGGCATCGGACTCCTCGGAGAATGTACTGGTCGCCACTCAGACCACCTCGTTCTCGAACGCGGCGGCTGAACCGTCCGCTGCGGGGACCTTGTACATACCGCCCTGCTTGTGCCACCAGGCCCAGGCCAGGAGGAGAACGACGAGCAGCGCGACGGGCGCGTAGTTGAAGGTGTCGACGGAGACCGGGGCGGTCTGGGGGAGGCAGAACAGGACCGTCACGAACACGACCCACAGGACAGCGACGGTGCCAACAATCACGCCCCAGCTCCCGAGGTTCCACGGTCCGGGCCGGAAGCGGTGGCGGTTCTTGACGCGTAGGAAGATTGGGATGGCGTAGGCGGGGGTGATGCCGATGACGTTGATGCTGGTGATCGCCGCGTAGGCGACCGGGCTGTAGAGGCTGGGGAGGGCGAGGAGTGCGGCGCAGACGACGGTGAGCAGGACCGCTTTGCGCGGGGTGCCGCGGGAGTCGACCTGGTGCCACAGGGCCGAGCCGGGCAGGGCGCCGTCGCGGGAGAACGCGAACACCATGCGGGAGGCGGCGGCCGTCTCCGCGTTACCGCAGCACAGCTGGGCGACAATCACGACCAGGAGCAGGAGCTTGGCCCCGGTGAGGCCGAGGGCGTCGAGGAAGATCTGAGCCGGAGGGACCCCCGTTGCGCTGCCGACGGTGCCGGCGTAGTCCTGGATCGCGAAGGTGAGTCCCGCGAGGAGGATGAACCCGGCGAGCCAGGACCAGCCGATCGCGTGGATGATGCCGCGTGATGCGGAGACTTGGGCGTTGGTGGTTTCTTCGCTGAGGTGGGCGGAGGCGTCGTAGCCGCTGAACGTGTACTGGGCGAGCAGCAGGCCGAGGAGGGCGACGTAGAGAGGGCTGGACCAGCCGGTGTTGTTGACGAACTCCCCGAACACGAACTCCGGCGATTGGTGACGGGAGGGGACGATGGCGAGCGCGCCGACGATGACCAGGACGCCGCCGACGTGCCACCAGACGCTGATGCTGTTGAGGATGCTCACCAGGCGCACCCCGCGGAGATTCAGGGTGAGGTGCAGGGCGAGGATGCACAGGAAGATGACCATGATCTTCCCCGGAGTGGGCTCGAATCCCCATTGGAGGTTGAGGAACGCGCCGGTGAACAGGGCGGCGCCGTAGTCGATGCCGGCGATCGCGCCGAGCAGGCCGAGGAGGTTGAGCCAGCCGGTGTACCAGCCCCACTTCCGTCCGCCGAGCTGCTCGGCCTGGTAGTACAGGGCGCCCGAGGTCGGGTAGGCGGAGGTGACTTCGGCGAGTCCGGCGCCGACGAACATCACCATCGCGCCGACCGCGACCCAGCCCCACAGCATGACAGCGGGGCCGCCTGTATTCAGGCCGAACCCGTACAGGGTCATGCAGCCGCTGAGGACGCTGATCACGGAGAAGCTGACCGCGAAGTTCCCGAAGGGGCCCATGCGGCGGGTGAGGACGGGTTCGTATCCCAGCTCCCGCAAGTACTCCGCGTCGGCCTTACGGGGAACCTCACGACGATCAGGACTCGGACGAGCCACAGACAAACCTCCAGAACGTAAGTCACGGAAGAAGAGGACAGGCTGACGCCATGCGTGGACCGGGGCGTGAGTCACCTGCGGTCCCTGGCCCTCGACGGGTGAGAAGAGAAGGACTCAGCGCGGGCACGCAGGAGCAGGGCCTCGCCGGGATCGGCCTGCGAGGACCCGGTGTAGACCGACGCCCACGGCTCCCGGCACGCGTACGGCTCCAGCGCCTCGAACACCTCGGCGGCCTCCCGGCGCCGCTCCCCGACCCACAGCGCGTACGCCAGCAGACTCAGGTCCCCCACCGACCTCAGCACCGGCGGAACCTTGTGGAACCACTGGTGGAAGGCGTCCAGCGTGCACGCGACCATCGGCCCGTCCGCCCAGAAGAACCGCCATGCACCGTCCACCGCACCCCGACGCTTCTGCTCCACGTACCCGTACGCCGGAAGCAGCAACAAAGGGGATACGGCGGGCCGCCGGGCCGCGACATACCGGCCGAAGTCATGCACGGCGGCAAGCGACGAGTCGACCCCGCAGTCCCGGGCGAGCAGGAACTGCACCACCCGGTGGTACGCCTCCCGGTTGAACGGATCGAGCTGGTCGATCCGGTTCAGCAGCCCCCACGGACCGCTGGGGAATCCCCACTCGCCGGACAGCACCCGGTGTTCCTCCCGCACCTGTCGCGTGTCGAGCTGCGCCAGCGCGAGCAGGCACACCCACGCCACCGGATCCTCCGGGCCCCGGTGGATCGCCTCCCACACCGCGGTACGGGCCCTCGCCTCGAACGTCAGGCTCTGCGGATGCCGCTTCCGCTGCGCCCGCAACGCCCGCTCCACCGCCACTCGCGCACTCATCAGCCACGCGTCGTAACACCCCGGCTCCTCCCGCAGCCACAGCGCCACCACGTCCGAGCGAGCCGCCGCCACCGCCAGCACCTGCGTACGCGACGTCCGCAACCTCCATCGCGCGCCCGTCACCCGCAGCAGATCCCGCATGCCCCGCCAATGCCCTGCCTGCACCTCCACGAGCGCCATCCGCAGTTCGTCGTCATGACCCGCCGGGTGATACACGAGATACGTCATCACGCCCCCCTGGCAGGGGAGTTGACGTCGTCCTGAACAGGGGAGAGCGGGACCTCGGCCCACACACCGTCCCCTGCGGAGAAGGCCCATTGCCCGCCCAGGCCCCGCACCACGGCGTCGACCAGAAACAGGCCCCTCCCCCTCTCCGTCAGAAGATCCCCCGCACCCCCAGCCGGCACGGACGGACACCCGTCACGCACCTCCAGCCGCACCCACCCACCCGAACACCGCCCCCACAACACCACCGGATCGGCCTCGCTGTGCAGGATCGAATTGGTGACCAACTCCGACACCACCAACTCCAGTTCACCGACCGCTTCCCTCCCACCCCCGCAACCTCGGGTCAACCACTCACGCGCGCTGCGACGCACATCCGGGACGTACCGGCAGTCGGCCGGGATCTCCATCTCGAACTCCTCGGCCAGAGCCCCCGCGACGTCCCGCCGACGCACCTCGGTCAGACCGACCAGACGAGCGCAGAGCATCAGGGACCGCCCCAACACATGACCGGTTGCCGCCGACGGACGTACCACCGCCCTCACCGCCGGCCTCCCTCGACCACCGCGACGAACGCCAAGTGCGCGCTGAACCAGGCCAGTTCCTCCGCGTACTCGTCCCGGCCGACGTCGAAGTGCGCCGGCATCACGACGCCGTCGGCACGCCCGGACCGGATCTGCTGCCGCACCAGGCCCCACCCCGGCCGGTCCGCGTACGCGCTCTGGGAGCAGTCGTCCGAGTACCAGTGCCCGGCCCGCCACCCCCGTGCCTCCGCGAACGCCCGCACCGTCTCCAGCGACCGTTCCTCGGCGTACAGACACACGCGCGGAACTCGTCCGTTCGCCAAGACCCGGGTGAGCGCCCGTTCCTGGAGCTTCCGGAGCACGGCCTCGACGCGCTCCAGGTTCACCCCGGTCGGACCCCGGTGGGGAGTGGTGCTGTGACGCATTGCTGGGCCTCGGCTTCGTGGAGGGTGCGCAAGGCAGCGCGGATGAAGGGGAGTTCGGGAGGCGGGAAGCGCCTGCCGGAACATCAGGATGGCAGTGAGAAGCACCGCTCGGAACCCGAAACAGAGAATTCTGATGTACTGTTTTTGCAGCAAAATCCGAACTCAGGGAATCAGCTTGAAGCAATACAGCGAACGTTCCGCGGTTTCGTGAAATGCACGTTGCGCAGGTCGAACGTTCGCCGTCAGACTGTGGACGACCATGCAGGAGGATGCAGAGATGTTCGACTCCGCGATGCCGGCGCTTGAGTCAGCGACACCCGCGCTGTGCCGACTCCAGCTCAGCAACGAACTGCGCCGACTTCGCCTCAGGGCGGGCAAGAAGGGCGCCGAGGTCTGCCGCGCGCTCGCGTGGCCGCCGTCGAAGCTGACCCGGCTGGAGACTGCGGACAACGGGACCGTCGAACCGGCGGACGTGATCGCCCTGTGCCTGATCTACGGCGCGCTGCCCGAGGAGCAGAGCACGCTCGTCGGGTACGCGAAGGTCACCAAGACCAAGAAGGACTGGTGGCAGATCCAAGGCATCCGGGATGTCATCCCACCGAGCTTCAAGGCGTACCTCGGCCTTGAGGCCACGGCCGAGAAGATGGAGAACTACCAAAGCGAGTACGTCCCCGGCCTGCTCCAGACCGACGCCTACGTCCGTGCCATCCACGAACATGCGCACGCCGGTCTACCAGCCGAGCAGATCGAAAAGCTCGTCGCGGTTCGCATAACTCGTCAAGACGTCCTGCACCGGGAGACTGGTGCCCTGGAGTTCACCGCGATCATCAACGAGGCGGTGCTTCTCCGGCAGGTCGGTGGCGCCAAGGTCATCAAGGAGCAACTCCTCCACATGGCTGACCTTGCCTCCTCCAACCCGAATGTCAAGATCCAGGTCATGCCGTTCGCGCTCGGGGCGCACCGAGGCATGAACGGTGCTTTCACGCTTCTGAAGTTCGGAGCACTCGCCCTCAAGCCGATCGTCTATCTCGAAACCTTCGCCAGCGCAGGTGTGTCGCGGCGCGAGGACGACGTGAAGAAGTACGGGCAGGCGTTCAGCGACCTTCAGGCACTCGCTCCGGGTTACAAGGAGTCCCAGAGCATGATCTACGCAGCAAGCAAGGAGTTTTGATGCCCATCCGAGCCGATGACCTGAACGTCGACTGGTTCTCGTCCAGCTACAGCAACAACCAGGGCGGTCAGTGCGTCCAGGGCGGGAGGATAACCGGCGCGATGGCCCTCGACTGGTTCTCGTCGAGCTACAGCAACGACCAGGGCGGCGAGTGCGTCCAAGGCGGAAGGATGACCGACGCCATGGCCGTCCGCGACTCCAAGCTCCCCCACGGCGCCGCGTTCATAGTCCCCGCCGCCCCCTGGACCGCCTTCATCAGCGCCGTGAACGCGGGAGAGTTCAACTAGCCCCGCCCAGCGAGAACCCGAAGCGGTCCGTCCCTCCCCGGAGGAAAACGGACCGCTTCGCGCATCCAACGAGCCACGACACACGAACGCCCTTCCCTCCGGCGCCAACCCAGGTGAGAGTCGCCGAGATCAACCAAGGCCCGGATTCTGCTGCTCCCTTCGTCGCCTGGCCACTGCCTACTTGCACCCCTAGGCATGGTCAGCCCGTCACGTACGGACCGACTTCCTTGTGCTCGTGACTGACCACGCACAGGAGCCTGATCCAGGGTCAGGACGACACAGCTGTATGTGACGATCAAAGCCCTGCGACCAGGCACTGGCTCATAGATTCACACCCAGCCCTCGACCGGCATCCGAAGCAACACCCCCACTTGCACTTCGACGCTCCGGAACCTCATTGCCGTGGCCCTGCGTGATGCCAACAGCGGCGCGGCTTTGAGCGCCAAGCACTCTCGTCCCCGCTTGGCCGAAGGCGTTGTCGTCGAGGTTGTCCAGCAGCCATGAGCGGGTGTTGCCCGGTCAGGCGGGCCCCGCCACCAGCTCTGCAAGGCGGAGGAATGCGCGTGTCGTCGCTGCCCGCAGCCGGTCCGGCTCCCAGCGGGGTGAGCGCAACGCGCTGTCGAAGGGAACCCGGACCGTCCGCTCCGGGCCGATTCCTAGGCGCTGGGCGAAGCTCTCGTACGGCGTGTGGCGGGAGGACGCGTCCAGTTGGGTGGTGACCAGGACAGCCTGGTCGGCGAGGTGTCCGTGTCCGCTCTCGCGGATCACGCCGAGGATGCGGACCGCGCCGTCGAGGAACCAGTTGTTGGAACCGCAGCACAGGATCAGCCGGTCCGTGTGATCGAGGACGACGCGGGCCGACCAGTCCAGTCGCTGAGGTGCCCAGTCCGTCAGCACGAAGGAGTAGTACGGCGCCGTGTGCACCAGCACCCGCGTGTACTCCTGCGCGTGCAGCGGGTTGGGGGTATAGCGGCCCGAACGGTGTGCGACCACCTGGAGTCCGGAGGCGAGCCTGGTGGTGAGCGCGCGAACGCCCTCGTACGCCGGGTCGGCCCGCAGCGCGGCGAGGTCCCGCACGGTGGCTGGGTTGCGGGAGGTGAGGAACTCGTCGAGTGCTCCCTCGGTGGGTGCGCCGTCGAGGGCCAGCACCGGCTCGCCGCGCACGGCGGCGAGGAGGGAGCCCAGCACGACCGTCGTCGTGGCTCGTCCGCTGTAGGGGTAGGCGCCGACGAGGGTCAGACGCCTGTTGTACGTCAGCGGGAAGCGCAGCCGTTCCAGGCCGGCTTGTGCCTCCCGGCGCCCCGGGCCGAAGCGCGGCAGCCGGAAGGCGACCTGGGCGGGGGTCTCCCGCGGCGGGGCGACCGGGACCCGGGCTGCGGTGAGGATGTCGTCGTGTCCGGCGGGGGTCTGGGCGGCGCCGGGACGGTGCAGTGCGATGTACCGGGCCAGCGCGTCGGCGACCTCGCTCGCGGTCGGCCGTCGTCCGGAGTCAGGGTCCTGGCAGCGCAGCACCATTTTCCTCAGGGGTTCCCAGGTGTCGCCCTGCCACAGGTGCATGCCTTCGGGAAGTCCTGGTACGCGCAACCCCGCTTTGGTGCTGATGAGCTGAAGCAGTCCGCCGAGCGAGCGGATGTTGTCTGCGGGCGTGAGTACCGGCCCCGCACCCAGACGGTGTCCGTCGATGGCGCAGTCCGAGAGGTCGCCGAGCACCACTGTGCGGCGCAGCACGTAGACGTTGTCGGAGCTGAGATCCGTGAGGACCAGGCCGGCGGCATGGCACTGGGCGAGGGCGCTGGCCACGTGGTAGCCGACGAGGAGACCGCGGAGCGTGTCGAAGGGGGCGGTCCTCCTACGGAACGCCTCGTCGACGAACTCCCCGAGGTGCGCGGGCCGAGCACGTGGCGCGTCGCTGTCCACGATCGGTGTCATCGCCAACCACGGCGGGGAGTCCTCGAACCTGGTGGCGAGCAGCGCGGGTGCGTACAGTCCCCGCAGCCGGGCCAGTGCCTCGGCCTCCACTTCCAGCAACCGCGCGTTCGAGGCCGGCCGGTCGGGCCGGGGGACCCGCAGTACGGCCTCCACACCGTCGGCGGCCACGGCCCGGTAGAGCAGGGTGCGCCGGCCCCGGCGTCGACCGCGCAGTTCGTACGCACCCAGGCGGACGGGATCCCGGTCGGTGAGCGGCGCCCAGTCGTCGACGGCTTCGAGCGCAGGCTGCTCCCGGTCCGCTCCCGGAAGCGGGGAGGCACGGTCGAAGGACACTCCGAAACGGCTCAGCAGCCGCCGTTCGACGCTGGTGAACGGTTGGTGGGCGGTGGCCAGTTGCGCGGGACCGTCAGGGTGGGCCAGCCAGGCGGGGAAGTCGGGGGACCGGCCGGCGAGGTCTTCCAGCCGGCGGCCGATCAGACGGCTGGTGCGCAGGAGTTCGGCCTGTGGCACCGCGTGCAGCAGCAGCGCTTTGGACTGCTCCGAGAAGTCGAACACGCGATGCTTCGCCGGCAGAGGACCGGGGACGGGTGCGGGGTGCGGCTGGATCAGGCCGCCGAGGAAGACTTCCGCCAGGTGCGAGGGCTGTGCCGCCAGTACCTCGCACTGCACCAACCGCATCACCGGGACCGACAGCGGGGACACCGCCGACAGATGGGCCGCCAGGCGGTAAGCCTCTGGGGTGGCCGCGTCCCTGAAGTGCTGGGTGCTGTCCGCTTCGTGGGAAGCGGCGACGGCGCCGTACTGGCTGGGGTGGGTCAGTAACGGCAGTTCGGCGGTGGCGCCGGGGGAGGCGAGCAGTCGCGCCCAATGGTGCAAGGACGCGGCCGTCGGCTCCAGGACGGCCACCGGTGCTCCCTCGAAGACGGACAGCTCCGGCGGCAGTACCGGATCGGTGATCTCCCAGAAGGTGCCGGGAGATCCGATCCTCCGGGTGGAGACCTGCCAGCGTTCGGCGGCGATACCGGACGCCTCCCACATCTCAGGAGGCAGGGTGTGCAGCACTGCGACCGGTCCGTACGCCGACCGCTCGGCCAGCAGGCGGTGCATGGCTCCGGCACGCCATGCGGCCCCTATGCCGTCGCTGACGGTCAGGACGAGGGTGCGGCCCGAGGGATCGTTGATCGCGGTGAGCGGCAGTTCTGTGCTGTCGGGCCTGAAGGGAGCCGCCCGCAGACGCGGTTCGCGTCCCCGGGTGTCGAGGCCGAACACGCGAGTGGTGACGAAGGCGCCCAAGTGCTCCAGCAGGACCCGCACCTCTACGCCGAGCCGGTGCCACAACAACATGGACAGGCCGTCGTCGACGAGCAGCGCCAGATGCAGCCAGCGCTCTTGTACCGGACGCTCCACCACGTCCGGCAGGCCGGTCTCGGCGAACCGGGCAGCGGTGCGCCTCTCGTCGATCTCGCGGCGGTGGCGGCTGGCCTGGCGGCGCCTGAGCGGTCTCAGCGCGCGGCCCAGAGCGAGTTCGTCGCCGAGTGCCTTGTCCTCGGGAACGCGGACCGGCATTGCGTTGCGGGACTCCGGCCGGGGCCGCGGTAGCGGTGCTGTTGGTGCCTGGCGGGCCGCACCGTACAGGGCCTGGGGGATGAGATCGGGCAGGCCCGGGTCGTCAGGGTCCGGCGCCGTGGGCTCGTCGGCGATCCGGTGGTCCGGTTCGGGAGGGGGCGGAGGAGCAGGCCGGGGGCCGGGTGCGGCCGGCCGTGGCAGCAGCGGTGCGTCCTGGTCGGCGGGCAGGCGCCGGGCCAGCCACAGCACGTCCAGGAGCTGGTCGGCGTCGAGTTCCTCCAGGCCGTGTCCGCAGGGCCGCAGGATCCGCAGAGCCTCGCCCAGCAGCCCGCCTCCATCCGGCATGGTCACAGAGCTCCGGTCAATTGGTGCAGCACGGCGTCGAGGAGCCCCTCCGCATCCAGATCCACACCGCCGGTGCGCAGGAACACCGCGTTCAGCAGCTGGTCGGTGGCGAGTTCACCCGGCGCGCGACGGTGCAGGAACGCCTCGATCAGGTCGTCCGCCTCGCGCATGGCCTCCTCGCCCAGGTGTGCCGCGACGATGGCTCGTAGCCGGTCCGCGTCGGGTACCGGCAGCGCGAGGCGGACACAGCGGCGCAGGAACGCGGGAGGAAAGTCCCGCTCACCGTTGCTGGTGATGACGACGACAGGGAACTCCGCGCACTGGACGCGGCCCTGGTGTACACGGACGGTCGCGCCGTGGTCGTGGGTCTGCACGTCGACGTCGGCCATGTCCTCCGGGAGCCGGGAGAGTTCCGCGATCTCGAAGACACCCTCCTCGAAAACGGTGAGCAGGTCGTTCGGCAGGTCGACGTCGCCCTTGTCTATCTCGTCGATCAGCAGACAGCGCGGCGTCACCGACGGTACGAGTGCGGTGCCGAGCGGACCCAGCCGCACGAACGTGCCGATGGACGGCTCGCGTTCACCGCGGTCCCGGCTGAGCGACGCCTCGTGCAGACGGCCGATCGCGTCGTACTCGTACAAGGCCCGTTCCACGGTGGAACGACTGTTGACCGGCCAGCGCAGCAGCTCGCCCAGGCCCAGTTCGTGCGTGATCGCGCGAGCCAGCGACGACTTGCCGGTCCCGGCGAGTCCGGTGACCAGCAGGGGACGGCGCAGATGAAGCGCGGCGTTGACGACGTCGGCGTGCCGGTGCTCGATGAGGTACGGCAGCTCCGGGCCCAGTCCGGGGACGGGTGAGAAGCGCCGCCACGGCGGTGCGGACGGCAGGGCGACGGGCCTGGGGACGCCGTCGCCGCGGAAGAGGCGCCAGTCCGCCTCGGAACCGGACGCGGATGTCATGTGCTCTCCTGTGGTTCGCTCAGCTGTAGTCGAGGGACGGCGCGGTCGGCGTCGGCCCAGGCGAGGACCGGACGGCCGGGAAAATCCGGTGGCCGGGCCAGGGCGTTGGCGCGGTAGCCGCGTACTCCTTCCGGCAGTTGCCGGGTGGCGACCTCGGCCATGTACCTGACGACGTGTGACGTTTCGTTCGAGCCGCGGTCCCACACCACCACCGGGATCCCCAGGGCGAGGCAGGTCTGCACGATTCTGCGCCGTGAACGGCCGGGCGGCACATCCACAGAGACGCGGACCGTATCGAGTCGGTTGACCAGCTCCGGGTAGACCGTGTCGGGATTCATGGACGCATCGATCGTGAAGAACTCGCCCGAGTCGAGGAGGCTCCAGCGAGTGCGCCAGTGCGACAGAAACCGTCCATGCCGACGCAGAAGTTCAGGACAGTGCACGACCACAGGAAACTCCACGCCGAGCACACCGGGCACGAGTTCCCCCGGCATCCGCGCAGCCCACTCGTCGACCGGCAGATCCAGGCCGTCGCGGTCCACCAGCACCTCGACCATCGGCGGCGGGGCGCTCCCGGCGGCGATGGTGAGCGAGGTGACGGCCCGCAGCACCTCCTGCGCCGCCTCCGACGACGTGTACGACACGGTGCTCTCGCACGACACCCGCCGCAGCCCGGATCCCTCGTCGCACCAGACCCCCAGCCGATGTCGGCCCGGTCCCGCGCGGGTGACCTCGACCAGGACACGGACGCGTGCGGAACGCTCCCGTACGGAGCGGATCCACACCAAGGCGTCTTCCCGCCGTTCGGCGAGAGCTCCCCGGGAGATGCCGAGCCGTGCGGCCACCGCCTTCGTCCAGAGCCGCAGTTCCGCGCGCAGAGGCTCCGCACACAGTTCGGCGACGTACTCCATAGCCCGCAGCAGCGCCGGAACCCTCTGCTCCCCCTCCGAGTGGCGGCCGTCTCCTGCGAACTCCTCCAGCTGGCCGAGCAGCCCGTCAAGATCCCTGCCGTCCGGGTAGACCGCCAGGTGCGGCAGCGCGCCGCGTACTGCTTCCCCCAGCCGGCCGCGCGCCTCGTCGTCCATGAGCCGCAGGCGGGTGCGGAGTTCACCGTACTCCTGAGGGGTCAGCAGCAAGGCGGTGGGGACGAGACCGGCGGCCGTCAGGAGACGGTCGGCGCTGTCACCGGGTTCACTACGCAGGATGGCAGTGAGCGCGGGAAGCGCGCGCGGATGCGCGAAGAGGAACGAGGCGAACTCCTCTGGGGCGGGAGGGGTGACGTCGCTCGCGTACCGGACACCGCACGCGCGGGCCAGCCGCCGGCCGTGCTCGACCCGTCCGTTCCCCGGAGGAAGCAGTTCCGCCAGGAGGGCTGCCAGCACTCCGACGGCCGGGTCCTCTAGGTCGATCGGATCGGGTGCTGCCTCGTCCAGGACTCCCAGCGGAAGCAGTTCGTCCTCGATGCGCTGCCAGGGAATGACCCAGCTGCGCCGGATCATGTCCTGGGGACTGTACGGCCCGAACCTCCCGGAGGCCGGGTCCCGCTCTGGCATGAAGTGAGCGGCGACCAGGCCGACCACCGCGTGATGGTCCGAGGACCACAGGGGACCGCCGCTATAGCCGGGCCCCACGGCCTTGCCGGTGGGTGCTCCGTCGACGTAACCCACAGGACCGGTGATCATGGTGACGGTGACCTCGGCGAACGACGATTCATCGCCGCCGCCGTGCCACGCTAGCGCCCGCTGGTGGGGCGACATCATGGCCCTGCGCGGTGGCACGGGCAGGTCGCTTGAGGTCCCTTCGAGGCGCAGCACCGCCAGGTCTCCGAGCCAGGTGCGGTCCCCTTCACGGACCTTGCCACCGTTCGCGGAACGTGGCGGGATCCAGTGCTCCACATGAGCGTAATGCCGACGCGAGCCGAGCCTGCCGTGCAGGTCCACCGGAACCGTCCCGAGACCGGGTTCGCGGGGATCGAACGGAGCACGGCCCAGCGCGTCGTTGACGACGTGCGCACAGGTGAGGACGGTGCCGACGCCGATCACCACACCCGCTCCCGCGGTCCGGTCGGTGTCCGCGCGGCGCACGGACACCACGTGGTGGGACGGATCCTCGTCCGGAGCCGTCCCGCCCAGGAACCAGCCCACGGCTCACTCCGCCGCCGGTGCCGCCGACGGACCCGCATCGGCCGAGGGAGGTCTCCACGTCGCGGTGACCGTGAGGTGCGCCTGCGCACCGCCGCCGACGATCCCGAACCTCAGGTCCTGTCCGACCTGTACTCCGAAAGCCACACTCAACTCGCTCGGCGGCTGCGGCACGGCCAGCACGACGTCGTGCACCTCCCGCAGCAGCGGTCTCAGCGGTTGCAGCGCCATCCGCAGCGCGCCCGCCGTGAACTCGGCAGCGATCCGCTGTCCGGAGGCCACCGGTACGACAGTCCCCATCCCCTCGGGAAGGTCGTCGTCCCGTTCGGAGGGGTGCACAGCCGGGACATCGGAGAGCAGGAACCTTACGGGTGTACCGTCTTCGAACTCTGCGTCTAACCTCGCGCTTTCATGAAGCGGGCTGTCCGGCAGGCGGTCAGGAAAGCAGAAAGTGCCTCTGACCAGCGAGAATG
>NZ_JBLRVY010000054.1:0-35755 GCF_048159485.1 Streptomyces sp. 4F14 | reverse complement strand
CTGTGGGAGAGTAGGACGCCGCCGAACAATCATTCCGGGAGACCCCCGCACCTTATGGTGCGGGGGTTTTCTGCGTTCGGGGGTACGTTACGGTGATTTCCATGAACGACTTTGTGGTGCGAGGGATACGAGCCGACGAATGGGCTGCCGTGCGGGATCTCCGGCTCGCCGCATTGCGTGATCCGGCAGCTCCGATCGCCTTTATGGATACGTACGAGAGCGCCGTGGCGCAGCCGGACGAGTTCTGGCGGGAGCGGGCGGCCAACGCGGCCGAGGGTGCCTCGGGGGCGCGGCAGTTCGTCGTGGAGGGGAAGGACGGGGAGTGGGGTGGGTCGGTCGTCGTGCTGGTGGAGGCGGCCGGCGGGACCGATTGGGCGGGTTTTCCGGTCGAGCAGGATCAGGGACATGTCGTCGGGGTGTTCGTGAAGCCCGAGTGGCGTGGGGGTGCTGTGATCGGGGCGTTGTTCGAGGCCGCGGTGGGGTGGGTCGAGGAGATCGGGCTCAAGCGGGTGCGGTTGATCGTGCACGAGGACAATGCGCGGGCGCAGGGGGCCTACCGGCGGGCCGGGTTCGAGCCCACCGGGCGGGTTATCCCGCTGGCTGGGGGCGGTGTCGAGCTGGAGTTCGCGCGGGAGCTGCCCTCAGCGGCCCGGTAGGCCCTCCGGCCAGCGGGACTTCGCCTGTTCCTCCGAGCGGACCAGGGCCAGGGTCGGGAGGCCCAGTTGCTCGCCCGTCCGCAGCAGGGCCGGGAGCATCGGGATGGGGGCCGTCGCCGCCACGTCGTCCAGGATCAGCGTCATTGGTGGGTCGAGGCGACCGGAGGATGACCGTTCGGCCATGCGCCGGCCGCGCTCGACCACGCTTGCGGTGAGAGCCGTGAGGAACGGCATCGCGCCGGGGTTCGTGCGGGGGTCCTCGATGGAGTCGCCCACTACATAGAGCGTGCCCGTCTCATGGACGAAGGAATCCAAGGTGACGGCGTCTGTTCTGTTGGGTGTGCAGGCTTCTCTGATGTTCACCGTCGAGAGGGCGGCCAAGGTCCTGGTCGTCAGTTCCTGGGCGATGTCCCTGCGGTCCGGGTGGGCCGTCAGGGCCGCTTCCAGTTCGCCTGCCGCGCCTGGGGCCGCCTTCGGGTGCGTACGGAGTGTCTTCACCGCTTCCTGGACGTGCGTGCCCTGGCTCCAGCGGTGTACGTGTCTGATCGTCCTGCCCTCCAGGGCCGCCGCGTGCAGGTAGCTGCGGAGGAGGGTGTGGGCCGTGTCCGCGATTGCCTGGTCGATCTTCGCGGTGGGGCGGGTGGGGGTGAGGAGGGCTGTCGCCCTCGCGATCGCGGTGTCCTTGTCCTCGCAGCCCGTTGTGGGGGGCCAGTGGAGGCGGGACGGGGTGTCGCAGAGGTGAGTGGGGTCGTACAGGAGGGTCGGGCCCAGTTTTGCCCTCGCGTCCTTGGTGGTGTGCCAGAGGGCGGGGTTCGAGGTGAGGACGAGGGCGGGGCCGGGGGCGTCCTGGAGGGCCTGGACGGCGGTGTGGAGGCGGGAGTCCCGGGGGGCGGCCTGGAGGGTGGGTGCGGGTCCGGTGGGGGCTGGGGTGGGGGGCGTGTCGCTTGCCCGCGCTGGCGGGGTGCCGCTGCGCCCACCCGTGCCGCCCCTAGCGGCACGACTGCCCGCAGCTGGGTGGGCCGCAGCTGGGTGGGCTGGAGGAGCTGGGTGGAGCTGAGTGGGCGCGTGCGGGTCGGCGACGGGTGCGGCGGGGCCGCCTGCAACTGCCGCTGGGCTGCCCGCAGCTGCGGTGGGTGAGTCGGGCGGGTGCGGGTCCGCTGCGGCTGGTCGCGCAGTTCCCCGCGCCCCCGGGGTCCCTGAGGTCCGTGGGGGAACCTGTGAGTCGGCAGGTGGCCGTGACGCGTTGCGCGCCGCGTCGTCCGTGTCATCGTCGCCGCCCTCCGCCAGGGGCGGAAATGCCCAACTGCCGTCGTCCGGCGACTGTTTGGCCAGGGGCGCCCTGGAGGACCCCGCACCCGCCCCCCTCCCCCGCGCCGCCAGCCGATCCTCCCGTTTCCGAGCCCGCACCACCCTCCACCGAGCCCACGTCCCCAGCCCGAAGAACGTCAGGGTCAGCAGGATCATCAACAGGCCGATGAAGAGGCCCCAGAAGAGCCCGTACCCCGACAGGTCACCCGGCGGGGTGTCGGGCCAGGCGCCGGCGAGGTCGTCGGGGTTGGAGACGAGGTGGCGTAGGGCGAGGGGCGTACGCATGAAGGTCAGGTCGGCCGGCCAGGAGCCGTGGGACAGCAGGGCGGAGAGGCCCGTCGCTGTCCACGTCAGGACCGTCACCACCAGCAGCAGCGCCAGTATCCCGAGGAGCAGGCTGTCCGGGACGCCGCCTTGTTGTCTGGGGCGAGGGTTCGGCATGGGTCACGCCACCGTGGATTCCGTGCCGTCGAGGTCGGCCATGTGCTGTTCCATGAAGGCGGCGGCCCGCTGTTCGGCTTCCAGCTCGGCGGCGCGCAACGCGTCGTCCGCGGCGTCCGAGGAGGATTCGGTCATGGCGCGGTCGGTGAAGACGAGGGGGCGTTCGGTCTCGGTGACGAGGTGTTTGACGACCTGCACGTTCCCGTTGACGTCCCACACCGCGATGCCCGGCGTGAGGGTCGGGATGATTTCGACCGCCCACCTGGGGAGGCCCAGCACCCGCCCGGTGGCCCGCGCTTCGTCGGCCTTCTGGGCGTAGATCGTCCGTGTGGACGCCATCTTCAGGATCGCCGCGGCCTCCTTGGCGGCGGCCCCGTCCACGACGTCGGACAGATGGTGGACGACGGCCACGAAGGACAGCCCGAGGCGCCGCCCGAACTTCAGCAGCCGCTGGAACAGCTGCGCCACGAACGGGCTGTTGATGATGTGCCACGCCTCTTCGACGAGGAAGATGCGCTTCTTGCGGTCGGGCCGGATCCAGGTGTGCTCCAGCCAGACACCGACGATGGCCATGAGGATCGGCATGGCGATGGAGTTGCGGTCGATGTGGGAGAGGTCGAAGACGATGAGGGGCGCGTCGAGGTCGATGCCGACGGTCGTGGGGCCGTCGAACATGCCCCTCAAGTCACCGTCCACCAAACGGTCCAGGACCAGGGCGACGTCAAGTCCCCACGCGCGTACGTCGTCTATGGCGACGTTCATCGCCTCGGCCGACTCCGGTTCGGGATGGCGGAGTTGCTCGACGATGTCGGACAGCACCGGCTGGCGTTCGACGATGGTCTCGTTGACGAACGCGTGGGCGACCTTGAGGGCGAAGCCGGACCGCTCGTCCAGGCCGTGCCCCATCGCGACTTCGATGATCGTGCGGAGCAGGGCGAGCTGGCCCGTCGTCGTGATCGCGGGGTCGAGGGGGTTGAGGCGGATGCCGTCGTCGAGGGCGGCCATCGCGTCGAGGCGGATGGGGGTTATCCCCAGCTCGCGGGCGATGAGGTTCCACTCGCCGGCGCCGTCCTCGCCCTGCGCGTCGAGGACGACGACCTGGCGGTCCTTGAAGCGCAACTGCCGTAGGACGTACGTCTTTTCGAGGGCGGACTTGCCGTTGCCGGATTCGCCGAGGACGAGCCAGTGGGGGGCCGGGAGCTGCTGGCCGTAGAGCTGGAAGGGGTCGTAGATGTAGCCCTTGCCGGAGTAGACCTCGCGGCCGATGATGACGCCGGAGTCGCCCAACCCCGGTGCGGCGGTGGGGAGATAGACCGCCTGGGCCTGGCCGGTGGAGGTGCGGACCGGGAGGCGGGTCGTCTCGACCTTGCCGAAGAGGAAGGCGGTGAAGGCGTCGGTGAGGAGGGAGAGAGGGTCCCGCATGTGGGCCTACCTCCGGATGCCGGTGGCGAAGGGGAGGGTGTTGACGAAGGCTCGGTGGTGCTCGCGGTCGCACCACTCCAGCTTCAGGTACGACTTTCCGGCCGAGGCCCTTATCGTCCGCTTGTCGCGGTTGAGGGCTTCGGGGGAGCGGGAGGAGACCGTGATGTAGCCGACCAGGTTGACGCCGGCGGCGCCGCTCGCGAGGTCCTCGCCGCGTTGGTCCAGGCGGGAGTTGGCGGCGACGTCGCGCGGGTCGAGGGTGCGGTTCATCTTGGCCTGGCGGGAGGCTTCGGCCTCGTCGTTGGTCTTCTCCGTCAGCATGCGTTCGATGGCGACCTCGGTGGGTTCGAGGTCCATCGTCACGGCGACCGTGCGGATGACGTCCGGGGTGTGGACGAGCAGCGGGGCGAGGAAGTTGACGCCGACGGGGGTCATCGGCCACTCCTTGACCCAGGCCGTGGAGTGGCACCAGGGGGCGCGGGTCGAGGACTCGCGGGTCTTCGCCTGGAGGAACGTCGGTTCCATGGCGTCGAGTTCGGCCGGCCAGGCGTTGCGCTTGGTCATCGCCTGGATGTGGTCGATGGGGTGGTCGGGGTCGTACATGGAGTGGATGAGCGAGGACAGGCGGCCCTGGCCCAGGGGCTGGCGGACGCGGATGTCGGCCTCCTGGAGGCGCGAGCAGATGTCCGTCAGCTCACGGGCCATGACGACCGCGAGCCCGGCGTCCCGGTCGACCTTGCGGCCTGCCTGGGGGCGGGCGGCGCGGGCCATCACGTGGGCCTCGGCGGCGAGTTCACGGCTGTACTGCATGCAGGCGACGAGGTAGGCGCGGTGCTGTTCGCTGCTCGTGGAGACCATCGACTGGAGCTGCTCGTACGACGACTGGAGCCAGGGGAGGGCCTTGTCGTCGCCGCGCTGGGTGACGTCCTTGGCGTGCGCGTCGGGGTCGGCGGGGAGGGTGCGGGCGAGCATCTGGATGCGGGTGACGAAGCCGTCGCCGTTGGCCACGTGCTTGAGCAGCGTGCCGAAACGGTCCACCAGGGCTTCCTGGTCCTCGCTGTCGCGCAGGCCGACGCCGGGGCCCTCGATCTCGATCGCGGCCGTCACCGTGCGCCGGTCGGCGTGCAGGAGGACGGCGATCTCGTCGGGGCCGAAGGGTGCCGACAGCCAGGTGATGCGGCCGATGCCGGGGGGCGGGCCGATCTCGACCTCGCGGCCGTCGAGGGCGACGCCGGCCTCCATGGCGGAGCTGCGGTAGGTCGTGCCCTTGCGCAGGCTGCGCTTGTAACTGCGGTTGATCTCGAACCACTTGTAGAACGTGCGGTGCTTGTACGGCACGTAGACCGCCATCAGGGCGATCAGCGGGAAGCCGGTGAGCAGCACGATCCGCAGGGCGAGCACGGGGACGAGCAGACCGCACATCATGCCGAGGAAGGCGCCCGCGATGATGAGGGCGATCTCTCCGGTCTCGCGGTTCTTGCCGATGATCGCGTTCGGCCTGGCGCGGCCGATCAGATACGTACGGCGGGGCGCGATCGCGTGCGACACGTGGGACTCGGTCGTCAACGCCCTTCACCTCCCGTGCGGTTGTTGCTGGCGTGCGGGGTGTTGAGGGGGCTGCCCGTGCGGGGGGCGGGTGCGGCGGATCCGCCCCCGCCGCCGTTCGCGGGGCGTGAGCCGTGGGCGGCGATGCCGCCGGAGCCCGGGTTGGCGGGGCGGGGCGTGCTGGACGACGAACTCCCGCCGCCGCCACCGTCGTTGGCGCGGGTGCTGTGCGTCTTGATGCCCTGGGCGACGAGGGTCGCCGGGGAGGAGATGACGGCGGCCGCCTTGCTCTCCGCGCCCTGCATGATGCGGTTGTTGCGGGAGGCGGCGATCTCGTCGCCGAAGCCGGGGACGAAGCGGTAGATCATCGCGCTGGCGAAGATGGCCAGCAGGATGATCGCGAGCCCCGAGACGATCGCCGAGAACGCGTCCGGGCCGTCGTCCCCGGAGAGGGCTCCGGCGAGGCCGAGGACGATGACGATCACCGGTTTCACCATGATCACGGCGATCATGATCCCGGCCCAGCGGCGGACGTGGCCCCAGAGGTTCTTGTCCACGAGACCGGCGTACACGACTGTGCCGAGCAGTGCGCCGACGTACAACAGGGCCGTACGGATGACCAGTTCGAGCCAGAGGATGCCCGCGGCGAGGACCGAGACGAGGGAGACCACGATCAGCATGATCGGGCCGCCGCCGATGTTCTCGCCCTTGGCGAGGGCGGCGGAGAAGGTGCCGAAGAACGTGTCGGTCTGGTCGCCGGTCGCCTTCGCGAGGACGTCCGTGATGCCGTCGGTCGCGGAGACGACGGTGTAGAGGATCAGCGGTGTGAACGCGGAGGCGAGGACGGTCAGCCACAGGAAGCCGACGGCCTCGGAGATCGCGGTGCCGAGGGGGACGCCGCGCACCGCGCGTTTGGCGACGGCCAGGAGCCACAGGACGAGGGTCAGGACCGTCGAGGCGGCGAAGACGACCGCGTACTGCTGGAGGAACTTCTCGTTCGTGAAGTCGACGTTCGCGGTCTCCTTCACGGCCTCGCTGAGCTTGTCGACGGTCCAGGAGGCGGCGTCGGCGCAGCCCTTGGCGAGGGAGGAGAGGGGGTCGAGGGTGTCGGAGACGCCGGGGTTGGTGGTGCTCTTGCCGCCGCTGGCGCCGCGCTCGCAGTAGTCCTTGGCGTCGCCGACGATGAGCCGGCACTCGTCGTTGGAGGGTGACGGCGAGGGGGACGGGGTTCCGCTGCCCGAGGGGTTCGGGTCGGGGGTCGGCGCGGCGAAGGCTCTGGCGGAGAGCAGGACGGCCGTGGTCTGTACGGCGGCGAGGACTCCGGCGAGCCGGAGCAGCGCGGGCTTACCGGGCATACGTGAACCCTCCGTACTCCTCGATGGCCTTGCTGATCTCGTCGGAGCTGGCGGCCTGGTTGTCGCCGGGGACCGGGGCGGGCCCGGAGGTTCTGTTCTGGGAGGCGACCTTCCAGTCGCCGTCCGTCCACCGGAGCTGGAACGTCCAGGTGCTCCACGAGGAGCTGACGGGGTTCGTCGAGGTCGTGCCGGACATCCCGTTGAGCCCCAGGTACCAGACGGCGACCGTGGCCGCGGTGTCGGTGTAGGCGCTGACCGTCGTGCCGATGGGGACGGTGCGGGAGACGAAGGTGCTGCCCCGGGGGGCGTCGCCGTTCGCGTCGAGGCCGACGTTCGCGAGGAAGCCGGTGTTGTACGCCTTGTCGAACTCCGGGATGAGCCGTGCGGCCTCGGCCGGGGTGTAGAGGGTGTTCACGAGCTCGTCGCGGCCGGCCTTCTTGAACATCGCCGTGGAGCCGAGCGCGACCGCGTAGTTGGCGGCGGCCGATTGAACGCCCTGGCTGGTGCGCGCGTATCCCGTGGGGACGGTTCCCGTCCTTCCCTGCACCGGCTTCGTGCCGGTCGCCGCCGTCGACTCCGCCTGCGGCTTCGTGCCGGCCGCGCCGCCGGAGCCGGTGGTGGCGTCCGATCCGTCGCCGTTGCCCCGGTTCGCGAACGCGATGGCCGAGATCAGGACGACGACGACCGCGACGACGGTGACGAGGCTGCGGGAGGAGGAGCGGGCGGGCCGGCGCGCGGGCTCGGTTTCGGGGTAGCGGGTGCGGGTACCCGCGTAGCCACCGGTGGAGGTGTCGTGGCCGGGCTCGTCGGCGGGACTCATGCGGCGTAGGCCCCCTCTGCGTCGTATGCGGCGTTGGCGTTGTGGGAAAACGCGGCGCAGTACGACGGTAGCCGTGCTGGTTCCCGCGCGGGCGCGGTGTGGTGACTCGACATCAGGGGGACGCAACCTCAGCCGGGAGGGGGAGGGAAGGGGGAGGGGCTAGACGGCCATGCCGTACACGATGGTGAACAGCGTGCCGAGGGAGCCGATGATGAAGACTCCGGTGAGGCCCGCGATGATCAGTCCCTTGCCCTGTTCCGCGCTGAAGGTGTCCCGGAGGGCGGTGGCGCCGATACGTTGCTTCGCGGCGCCCCAGACGGCGATGCCCAGGCAGATGAGGATCGCGAAGGCCATGACGACCTGGATCATCGTCTTGGCCTCGGTACCCAGGCTGCCGAAGGGGCCCCAGTCCGGAGCGATCCCGCCGATGATGGTGTTGATGTCTCCCTTGTCGGCTGCGAAGAGCATGTAAGTCACCGCCCCTGGTGGGTAGTTCCGTTCGTGGCCCGCTGCCGTGCGCAGGGGTCGGGCCCCATTGTCACCGACGATGCCGCCTGGGTATGTCGACTTGGCGGCATTGACGGGTGGGATTCGTATGAATGGTTCGTATCGTCACTCTGTGTATCACGGCAGGTCACGCCGGGCAATGAGGTGAGCGCGGAACCCTGGGTGTGGTTCTGCGGAACCTGTCGGCGCCTCTGTCGTTGAGACACTTTCCCGATGCTCTCACGCTCGTAACACGAACGGGCCACGGCAGGTTCGCCGTGGCCCGTTCTCGTGGGTGCCGTGTTGACGGTGCGTCAGCCGGTGAAGGCGTCCAGACCCTCCGGGGTGCCCCAGCCGGTCGGGCCGTCGTAGCCGGACTTCGCGGTGCACAGGTAGCTCGCGCTGGAGGAGCAGGTGCCGTTCGAACCGCTGGTGACGTCGTTCAGCGCGGAGGTGCCGGCCGCGCCGTAGATGTACGACGAGGGGTAGTCGCTGCTGCCGGGGGTGCCGGCGAGCGCGTACACGGAGGCGATGATCGGGGACGACGCCGAGGTGCCGCCGAAGGTGTACCAGCCCGCGGTCACGCCGTACGAGTCGTACACCGCGACGCCCGTCGCCGGGTCGGCCACGGCCGAGGTGTCGGCGATCGCGCGCTTCGAGCAGCCGGTGTCGGTCTGCCAGGACGGCTTCGCGTCGTACGCGGAGCAGCCGGAGCCGGTGCCCTCGGTGGACGAGGTGTTCCACACGGACTCGGTCCAGCCGCGGCTGTTGGAGGAGGTCTTGAGCGCGGTGCCGCCGACGGCGGTCACGTACTTCGACGCGGCCGGGTACTCGGCGCCGTAGCCCTCGTCACCGGCGGAGACGGTGATCGCGACACCGGGGTGGTTGAAGTACGAGGAGTCGTACGAGGTGTCGCTCGACGACTCGGAACCGCCGTAGCTGTTGGAGACGAACTTGGCGCCCAGGGCGACGGCCTCGTTCACGGCCTTGCCGAGGTTGGCCATGCTGGAGGAACTGGCCTCCACCAGGAGGATGTTGGCGTTCGGGGCGATAGCCGAGACCATGTCGAGGTCGAGGGAGATCTCCTGCGCCCAGCCGCTGTCGGCGGTCGGCAGCGAGGAGGTCGAGCCGGTCTGGGAGACCTTCTTGAAGCAGCCGTTGGCCGTCGTGCAGGCGCTCAGGCCGTAGTTCGAGCGGTACTTGGCGAGGTCGGCCTCGGCGTTCGGGTCGTCGTACGCGTCGACGATCGCGATCGTCTCGCCGGAGCCGTTGTTCGCGGCGGCGTCGGTCAGGCCGTAGGCGTCCTGGAGGTCGCTCGGGCCGAAGCCGGTCGGGGTCGCGCTCGCGGCCTTCGGGGTGATCGTCGCGCCCTTGTGGGACTTCGCCGCCTTCTCCTTCGAGAACGCGGTGACGCCGCCGGTGACGCGGAAGGAGTTGCAGGCCAGGTCGCCCACGTGCTTCGGGGTCGAGCAGGGGGTCGCCGTCCAGGTCACGGCCGTGTTCGCCGTGAGGGTCGCCGCGTTCGCGTGGGCCGCTGTGCCGAGGCCGGCGAGGAGGAGGGCGGCGGTGAAGGCCGCGCCGCCGGTGCGGCGCCATCTGCCGGATATGGCGGGGGTGTTGTCGGTCGTACGCAAGGTACTGCCTCCTGCAAGTGGGGTGTTCAGGGGCGGTGCGGGTGCAGCGGTGGGGGTGTGGGCGGCGGCCCGGCGACGACTGTGGCTTGTTGGGTACGCGACAAACAAGACGGGTGGCGGAATCCTGACTTCCGCATTGCCGAACGGGGTTCGGGGATTGCCGGGGCATGGTGTCGGAATGGCCCTGGGATGGTGGGGACTTGACCGGGGAAACGTGGGCGTTACGAAAGGGGCAAGAGTGTGGGCAGGGCGAGTGACGTGCAGGAAGCGTTCCTGAGGGACTTTCACGCCGGGCGGCCCGGGGTCACCGGGGAGGCGTTCGCGCGAGGGCGGGGACCTGACGGGCGGTCCAGCTACGAGCTGCTGCGCGACCGGGTGGCCGGGGCGGGCAGCGTGCTCGATCTCGGGTGCGGGGACGGGGTGTTGCTGGAGCTGCTGCGGTCTCGTGAGCGCCGGCTCGCCGGGATCGACCTGTCGCCTCAGGCCGTACGGCTCGCCCGTGCGCGGGGGTTCGCCGTCGAGGTGGGGCGGGCCCAGGAACTGCCGTACGCGGACGGGGAGTTCGAGGCGGTCGTGTCCCATATGGCGTTCATGCTCATGGCCGATGCGGACGCGGTCGCCGCCGAGGTGGCCCGGGTGCTGGCGCCCGGTGGGGTGTTCGCCTGTGTGATCGGGGGCGGGGCCGTGGAAGGGGAGGCGTACGAGCGGTTCGTGCGGGTGCTGCGGGGGCTGCCCGGCGGGCGGGTCCCGGCGCTCGGGGACCGGCGGGTGCGCAGCCCGGAGGGGCTCGACGCGGTGCTGCGCGGGGCCGGGTTCGGGGAGGTGGACCAGGAGGGCGTGGCCGTCGACATCGGGGGGACACTCGCGGAGGTCTGGGAGTCGCTGGCCGGGGTCTACGACCTCGGGCCGCTGGACGCGGGGGAGGTCGACGGGGTGCGGAAGGAGTTCCTCGCCGCCGTGGAGGACCTGGTGGGGGAGGACGGGTGGGTGCCGTGCGGGTTCGTGGTGCGGGTGGTGAGCGCTCGGCTACCTCGGTCTCGGCCCTTCCCGTAGCCGGCCGCGCGGCTACCTCGGCCGGAGCCCCTCCAGTAGCAGGTGCACGTGCGTGTCCAGGCGGGAGAGGACCTCTTCCGCCGGGTACGCGCCCGCCGCGACCAGGGCCGCCAGGCCGTGCAGGGACGTCGCCGTCAGCAGGGTGATGGCGTCCAGGTCCGCGTCGACGATCTCGCCGGAGGCTTTCGCGTCGGTGATGAGGAGGAGGAAGGCGGAGAGGGAGCGCTCCACGGCGCCCGCGAACAGGTCGGCGGAGGCCGGCTCGTGCTTGCGGGCGTACATCAGCTCCAGCAGCTCGGGGTGGTGGACGGCGAAGGCGAGGTAGGCGCGGGCCAGTGCCGTGAGGCGGGGCTCCAGGGGGAGCGCCGGGTCGTTCGCCGCCTCCATCGCCTGGTTGAGGCGGTCGTAGCCGTTCAGGGCGAGGGCGTCCAGGAGGGCCTGCTTGTCCTTGAAGTGGCGGCCGGGGGCGGCGTGGCTGACGCCGGCCGCGCGGGCCAGTTCGCGCAGCGACAGCGCGGCGGCGCCCTTCTCGCGCAGGGTGCGTTCCGCGCTGGTCAGGAGCGTGGAGCGGAGGTCTCCGTGGTGGTAGGGGCGGCTCGCGAACGGCTCGGACATGGCCGTCATATTAGCGCGCAACCCGTCCCATGTTGACGTTGCCATCATTGTTGGCGACGTCTACATTGGGTGCATGGCTGACACCGAACAGAGCAAGTGGAACGTGGACCGCATGCCCGACCTCACCGGCCGGACCGTCGTCGTCACCGGCGCCAACAGCGGCATCGGACTCACCGCCTCCCGCGCCCTCGCGGGCGCCGGCGCGCACGTCGTCCTCGCCGTCCGCGACATCGAACGCGGCCAGGCCGCCGCCGCGGGGCTCGGCGGCAGCACCGAAGTACGCCGCCTCGACCTCGCCGACCTCGCCTCGGTCCGCGACTTCGCCCACGCCTGGGAGGCCCGCCCCCTGCACGCCCTCGTCAACAACGCGGGCATCATGATGATCCCCGAGGGGCGTACGACGGACGGGTTCGAGATCCAGTTCGGTACGAACCACCTGGGCCACTTCGCGCTGACGAACCTCCTCCTGCCGTACGTCGAGGACCGCGTCGTCACCGTCGCCTCCAGCGCTCACCGGGGCGGCCGGATCCACTTCGACGACGTCAACCTCACCTCCGGCTACACCCCCGTCCGCGCCTACGCCCAGTCCAAGCTGGCCAACCTCCTGTTCACCCTCGAACTCCAGCGCCGCCTCACCGCCGCGAACTCCCCCGTCCGCGCCCTCGCCGCCCACCCCGGCTGGTCCGCCACCAACCTCCAGAGCCACCACGGCAACCCCCTCGCCCGCGGCTTCATGGCCGTCGGCAACCGCCTCCTCGCCCAGTCCGACCGCGCGGGCGCCCTGCCCACGCTGTACGCCACGACCCAGGACCTCCCCGGCGCGAGCTACGTCGGCCCCGACGGCCTCGGGGAGGTACGGGGTGCGCCGACCCTGGTCGGGCGGACGGGGGCGGCGAGCGACGCGGAGGCGGCACGGAGGCTGTGGACGCTGTCCGAGGAGATGACCGGGGTGGAGTTTCCGGTGGGGGTGGGGGCGCGGTGAGGGGGCGCCACCGGGCGGGGGAGCGGTGGCGGAAAGGGGGTGTGCGGCGGGCGCTCGCTGTTGGCGGCCGGGGTTCCTGGGTAGAACTCCCTTGCGCACAGCGGGTCGTCGGGCGCCTTCCCCTGCCCTGAACGCGGCCCGATCCTGGCCTGGGGGCCGATCGCGAGTACCGGGATGTGGCAGGCGGGTGGGAGGAGACGGCGGTGGGCGAGGAGAGTGGGCCGGTTGTCTGGTGGAAGAGCAGTTACAGCAACGAGGAGGGAGGGGCTTGTTGTGAGATCGCTCTTCTTCCGGTCTGTGTCCGGGTGCGGGACTCCAAGTCTCCCGAGCGGGCGATTCTCGGTTTCTCCTTCCCCGCCTGGCGGGCCGCAGTAGCGTACTGGGGAGAGAGAACGGCCACTGGGGGCGCCCATGAGCAGGTGTGATTCAGCCGATCCGGATGGTGATGCGCCGCGCGGGCGGCGGGAGTTCACCCGATACTGCCTGGTCACTGGGCTGGCGTCGGCGGCGTTGGGGGCGGCGGCGTCCCTGCTGGGCGGCGATTTTGTCGTCCGGCTGGTGCTGTGGGTCTCGGTCCTCGTGCTGATGTCCGGTGCGGCCGGCTGGTGGTGGGCGTCGGCCCCGGCTATCGCTCATCGGTGGACGGTGGGTCTTTTGGTGCGTCCGGCAGCGAAGGGCGTATCGACTCGAACGCCTTCGCGAAGGTCCTGATCAGTACGACGGCCGCGCTGAGACTGCCCGCCACACAGGCTTCCGGCGGTATGCCCATCCGGACGCCCGCGTAGGACACGAGCGTCAGCGTGGCCGACGAGAACAGCGCCAGGGCGGTGAGGTTGCGCAACACCCGTACGAGGTCGTCGGTGTGCGCCCTTCTGCGCCGTATCGCGTTGTCCGTGTCCTCGGCGCGCAGCCGCTGTAAGCGCGCGCAGGTCCTGTCGCTGGCGAGGCCCTGCGCGGTGAGCGAGTCAGGCACCGACGGTTCGCGGGCTGATGCCCGTTTCGTCGGCCGTGTGGTGCTGCCGGGAGAGCGACCGGCGCCCGGGCGCCGGCTGCGTGGCTTCTGCTTCTCGTTCACCATGGCGCGCACGCCCCCCGTCGGTGCCTGGTCGGAATCAGGACAGATTCAGTTGTCCGAGAACCTCGTCGATGAGCGCGATCGATGCCTCCTGGCTCAACGCCTTGTCGGTGAGGTCCTCGAAGCACTCCTGGTAGCGGGCCACCCTCGCGCGGTCGTCCCGGTTGGTGAGGACACCGCCCGGCCCGGCGAGGTAGAGCACGTCCTCGTCGTCGCGGTAGCCGAAGAGGACGAAGCTGTCCTCCAGACTGGCGTGGGCCCCGGCGGAGAACGGCAGGATCTGGAGCGTGATCTTCCCGGTCTCCGCCAGCCGCTTGACGTGCGTCAACTGATTGCGCATGGTGCTCGCGCCGCCGATGACGCGTCGTACGGCCGCCTCGTCGACGATCATCGCCATGGCCGGGCCGCCTTCGGCGAAGACGCGTTCCTGCCGGGCGGCCCTGAGGTCGGTGAGGCGTCGGGCCTGAGTGACGCCGGGCAAGGCGGCGAAGAGCGCTTCGATGTAGTCCACGGTCTGGAGCAGGCCGAGGAAGAACGTCGGGTGGTAGGCGCGAATCGTGTCGGCCGCGCTCTCATAGCCCAGGTACTGGGCGAACGTCGGCGAGATGATGTCGCTGTAGTCGGACCACCACGACTGGCCCTTGCTGTTGCGGGCTGCCTGTTCGAGGTCGGCGACGACCGTGTCGTCGGTGATCTCGTACAGCCGCAACATCGCCTGGAGGTCGGTGACCGACAGGCTCACGGTCCCCGCCTCGATGCGGATCACCTTGGAGAGCGACCAGTCGAGACGGTCCGCGGCCTCCCGCTGGGTGAGCCCGGTCTTGTCCCGCGCGGCCTTCAGCGCGAGCCGCAGCTTGCGTCGGTTCAGGCTGGGATCGGATGCGCTGGGCATGGAATCTCCTTCCTGGCCGCGCTCCACGCGCTGATGGGACCCGAACGCGACCAAGGCGTCTAGGTCAACGTTGCTCGCGTGTCAAGAGCCCCACAGGGCGAGCCTATGACAGTGTCACACCGAATGTTGGCCGAACGGTGTAAGCCAGTCGGGCATTTTCCTTACAGCTGCCACCGAACTGCCATGTCACCAAACGATGCCGTCAAGGAGCGCTTACCCGAACGCCATATGTCTAATCGACCGATCGAGTGATGATGTTCGATTGTGTCCGGCGTCACACTGCCAGCCGATCGACAGCTCGGGTTGATGTTTTTCTCACCTTCATGCTTCAGAGTGGCCCCGATGAACCGCACCCGCCCCCAGGGCAACCGAAGGTTCGCGCTGCTCGGCGCGACGGTGTTGATGGCAGGGAGTTGTGTCCTGGCGTCGGCGGCTGTCGCGGATGACGGGGGCGGGCCGCTGGGGGTGACGGTGGTGGCTGAGGGGGCGGCGGCCGCCGCGCGGGTGGGGGCGTTGTTCTATGCGGAGGATGCGGGGAAGCTGGCGGGGGCGCATTTCTGTACGGCTTCGGTGGTGGAGAGCCAGGGGCGGGATCTGATCGTGACCGCCGCTCACTGTCTGGGGGGCGATGACGGGTCCGGGTTCGTGTTCGTGCCGGGGTACCGGGACGGGAAGGCGCCGTACGGGATCTGGAAGGTGCGGAAGAGTTTCCTGCCCGCCGGGTGGGCGAAGGAGCAGAGCGAGGACAGTGACATCGCCTTCGCCTCGCTGGCGCCCAACGCCGCGCACAAGAACATCGAGGACGTCGTCGGGGGCAACCTCTTCGCCCCCGGCACCACCACCGGCGCCTCGCCCGTGACCGTCACCGGCTATCCGGACACCTCCGAGCGGGCGCTCACCTGCACCAACCGGCCGGCCGTGCACAGCAGCACGCAGCAGCGGATCGAGTGCCCCCGGTTCAGCGCGGGGACCAGCGGGAGCCCCTGGGTGAACGGCCACCACGAGGTCGTCGGCGTGCTCGGCGGGCACGAGCAGGGCGGAGACACGGACGACGTGTCGTACAGCGTCGTCCTGGGCAAGGAGGCGGCGGCGCTGTACGAGGAGGCCGGGGGGTGACGGGCGTACGATCGTCTGTCGTATCGCGTGCCCTGAACGCTGGATAGAGAAGGTCTTGTCCCCCACGCCCCGCCTTCGTACGGCCGCTCCCCGCACCCCTCTTCCCCGCCGTGTCCCCGGCGGAGCCTGGGCCCGGCCCGAGGCCGATGAGGCTCGAAGCGCCCCCCTTCCCGATGTCCGCTGCCGGCGCTGCGGTGTCCCCCACGAGGCCGACGAGCCCTGCGCGGCGCGGGATTAGAACGCCCTCGCGATGGACAGTCTCCGACCGGGGCGAACTTACCCGTACGCGGCGCGTCCCGCCCGTAGACTGACGCGCGGTGACTCCCGGCCGGCGAGGGGCGGTTGACGGTGCGTAAGGCGTGGATCTGGGTGACCGCGGTCGCCGGGGCCGGGCTCGCGTTCGTCATGGTGCTCGTCGTCGGGGTGTACCTGGTCGCCGGGAACATGTCGAACGGGGTCGGCGGCGGGGCGAAGGCGCTCGCCAAGGGGTCGGTGCCCGCCGCGTACGCCGCGCTCGTGCAGAAGTGGGGCAATATGTGCCCCGCCATCAATCCCGCGCTGCTCGCCGCGCAGTTGTACCAGGAGAGCGGATTCAATCCCCGCGCGCAGAGCGCCGCCGCCGCGCAGGGAATAGCGCAATTCATCCCCGGCACCTGGGCGACGCACGGGGTCGACGGGAACGGTGACGGGAAGCGGGACGTCTGGGATCCGGCCGACGCGATTCCGTCCGCCGCCGCGTACGACTGCGAGCTCGCGAAATACGTCAAGGACGTACCGGGAAATCCCACGCACAATATGCTCGCCGCCTACAACGCGGGCGCGTACGCGGTCATCAAGTACGGCGGTGTCCCCCCGTACCGCGAGACCCAGAATTACGTGAAGACCATCACCACCCTCGAAGAGAGTTTCGCCGCGCCGGTCGGGCGGGTGTCGCCGTCGGAGCAGGCCGCGGGGGCGATCTATTACGCGCAGAAGAAACTCGGCACGCCCTATCTGTGGGGCGGGAACGGCACCGCCGCGGACGGCGGGCGGTTCGACTGCTCGGGGCTGACGAAGGCGGCGTACGAAAGCGTCGGCATCGAGCTGCCGCGGGTCGCGAACGACCAGTACAACGCGGGGCCGCACCCCAAGCGGGACGAGCTGCTCCCCGGTGACCTGGTGTTCTTCTCCGACGACCTCACGAACTCGCGGGCCATCCGGCACGTCGGGATCTATGTCGGCGGCGGCTACATGATCGATGCGCCCCGTACGGGCGCGGTCATCCGGTTCGACCCGATCGACACCCCCGACTACTTCGGGGCGACGCGGGTGACGGCCGATGGCGCGAAAGCGCTGCCCGCCAATGTCTGAAAACGGGTGACAGTTCCTTAAACGGGCCCTGCTCCGAGTCGGCTCGTCTCCCTTCGATAACGTCTCAGTGATCATTCAGTGGAGACAGGAACGTTGTAAGCGGGGTCGTGCGTTCCTGTTCGAGACAACCACGACGAAGGGGCCGCAGCACCATGGCTGGACTCGCCGATTCCGGATCCAACCCCGATGTCGACCTGCTCTACGACATCAATGGCCTCGCCAAGGACGCGCCGCACTGGGTCGACCGGATCGTCGGATTCGTCGGTGAATACGGGCTCTTGTTCGCGATGGTTCTGCTCATCGTCTGGTGCTGGCTGACCGTACGGCGCCGGGCCGCGTCCGCGGAGGAGGCCGCGTCCTCGGTCGCCGCGCTGGTCTGGGCGCCGCTCGCGGCCGGCGTCGCCGTCCTGATCAACGTGCCCATCCGGGGCTTCGTCGAGCGGCCCCGGCCGTTCAACGACCACCAGGGCCTCGAAGTCCTCGTCTCCGGCAAGACGGACTACTCGTTCGTCAGCGACCACGCGACCATCACGATGGCGATGGGCGTCGCCCTCTTCGTCGCGAACCGGCGCTTCGGGGTGTGGGGCCTGGTCCTCGGGCTCCTCGAAGGCTTCTGCCGCGTCTACATGGGCGTCCACTACCCCACCGACGTCATCGGCGGCTTCGCGCTCGGCACGGCCGTCGCGCTGCTGCTCTCCCCGCTGGCCTCGATCCTCCTGACGCCGGTCCTCAAGGCGATCGAGCGGTCGCCGAGGGTGGGGTGGCTGGTGCGGAGCCGCGCCGCTCGGGTCGCCTTCGTACCGGGGGCGCGGAACGAAATGCGTTCCGGAGACCGGGATCTCGCAGCTTGACACAGAAAAGAGGGGGCGCCCGAATCGATTCGGGCGCCCCCTCTTTTTCTTGCTCAGATCCCCTGCGGGTACGTGAAGAACCTCGCCGGGTCGTACTTCTGCTTCACCTTCGCCAGCTTCGGCGCCGCGTCCCCGTAGTACGCCTTCCGCCAGTCCGTCAGCGTCGGGTCCGTGTAGTTCTGGTACGCCGCCCCCGACGCGTACGGCCGCATCGCCTTGTGCGCCGCGTTCAGCCAGGACTGGGCCGCCGTACCCGGGGTGCCGGACTTCCAGGACGTGAGGTACTGGACCAGGACGCGCGAGCGGCGGTGGACGAACGCCGTGGCCGTGGGGGAGACGCGGTTGACGGCGCCGCCGAGGGCGGTGAGGGCGACGCTGCCGGGGCCGCCCTGGACCGACCGGATCTGCTTCAGGAGGGTCTGGACGCCCGCCTCGGACAACGACCGGTCGTAGAAGTCGGAGCGGGCCGTGTACGTCTCGCGGCCCAGCTTGCCGCCCGGGTCGCGGCCGGGGAGGGAGCCGGGGCGGTGGCAGCTCGCGGCCTTGGTGTACGAGGAGCAGCCGGCGTACCCCTCCATCGCCTCCGCGTACGAACGGCGGCGCAGGGTCACCGACCTGGGGGCGCCGGCCTTCGCGGAGAGGCGGTCGATCGCGTTCTGGAGTTCGCCGTACGTGCCCAGGGAGAACGCGGCGACGGAGATCGTGGGGGTGCCGCCGGGGGAGTTGGACAGGGTCAGCGCGGACCAGATCTCGTCCGGCTGGGCCGGGCCCCACTCCTGCCAGGCGCGCAGCACCGCCGCCGCCTTCGCCCAGGACCAGGTGACGTACCCGGTGACCGCCTGGGGCGCCGCGTGCGTCTTGAACTGGAGCTCCGTGACCACGCCGAAGTTGCCGTTGCCCGCGCCGCGCAGCGCCCAGAAGAGGTCGGCGTTGTCCTTCGCGTTCGCGGTGAGCTGCTTGCCGTCGGCGGTGACGATCGTCGCCTGCGTGAGGCTGTCGCAGGTCAGGCCGTACGCCCGGGAGGACACGCCGTGCCCGCCGCCGAGGACCAGGCCCGAGACGCCGACCGAGGGGCAGGAGCCGGCGGGGATCGTCACGCCCTTCGCGGTGAGCGCGCGGTAGACGTCGATCAGCTTCGAACCGGCGCCGACCACGGCCGTACCGCCGCCGACCCGGACGCGGTTCAGCTTGGAGACGTCGACGATCAGGCGGCCGTCGCCGGAGGACCAGCCCGCGTACGAGTGGCCGCCGTTGCGGATCGCGACCTTCAGCTTCTGGGAGCGGGCGAACGCCAGCGTCGTACGGATGTCCTCGGGGTGCGCGACGTACGCCACCGCCGTGGGCTTCAGGGTGTCGAAGCGGGTGTTGTAGAGCTGGCGGGCCGCCGCCCACTCGGCCTCGCCGGGGCGTACGAGGAGGCCGTCGAGGTCGGTCGCGAGGGCCTTCCAGTCCTTGGGGGCGGACGCCGAGGTGAGGGAGGTGGCGGGGGTGGGGCTGCCGGACAAGGGGGACTTGCAGCCGGCCGTCGCGACGGCGGCGGTCAGTGCCGCCGCGCCGCCGATGAACATGCGCCGTTCCATGATTCTCCGCCCTCCGCCCTCCGCCGTCCGTGTCAGTGAACGAGACGAGTTCCCGGAACGCGGGGTTCCCATGGCCGGGGGTCAGCCCTTCGCGTGTCTCTCCGCGTCCGTCCGGGCCAGGCTTCTCGCGCGGCGGGCCGGGCCGCGCCAGCCGCAGGTGCAGCGGGCGAAGCAGAAGCGGCCCTGTTCGACGGTGGTGGCGAGATGTTCGCCGGAAGGGGTGGAGCTGCCAGTCACGTACTCCACGGTACCCACGGCCGGTAAAGGGCCCGTCATGGGCCGGCGGGCGTGACGGTGGTACTTGCCTGTCGTTGAACCCGGGGAACGAGGGGGCCCGCGATTCTGGGGGTAGACCGGAGATGAAGGACCGTCGGGGCGGTGTCGTGGCCGTCGCGGGGCTGGTGGCCGGAGTGGTGGCCGGGGCCACCGGATGCGTGAGCAGCGGGGCGGCGGCGGACGACGCGCCCGGCGGGGATCCGGTCGGGACCCTGCACCGCGTCGCGGACACGCTGCTCGCGGCGGGCAGCTCGCGGGCGCAGACGTCCATGGAGATGGCCACCGGCGGGACGCGCGTGACGATCCGGGGGGAGGGCGTCTACGACTACCGGCGGCAGCTCGGCCAGCTGAAGGTCGTCCTCCCGCAGGATCCGTCCGGGGCCAGCGAGCACCGTCCGATCACCGAACTCCTCGCGCCCGGCGCGCTGTTCATGAAGAACCGGGGAGCCGGGGTGCCCGCCGACAAATGGGTGCGCGTCGACACCGCGACCCTCTCCGACGGCAACCTCGTCACCGGCGGCGCCACCGATCCCTTCGCCGCCGCCGAGCTGCTGCGGGGGGTGCGTACGGCGTCCTACGTCGGCCGCACCGAGGTCGCCGGGATCGGCGTCCGGCACTACCGGGGCACCGCCGACCTCGCGCTCGCCGCGCGCGGCGCGACCCCCGGCAACCGGCCCTCCCTCGCCGCCGCGGCCGAGGGCTTCGCCACCGCCGAGGTCCCCTTCGACGTGTACCTCGACGACCAGGGGCGGATCCGGAAGGTCCGGCACCGGTTCAGCTTCGTCAACAGTGGGCGGGCGGGGGTGGTGGCTGTGGCGTCCACCGTCCTGCTGTACGACTTCGGGGCGCCGGCCGTGGTGCGGCTGCCGGAGTCGCGGGACATCTACGCCGGGCGTATCGCGGAGTGACCTGTCACTGTCACTGTCACTGGACCAGGTCCGTGTGGTGGTAGGGGTGCTCCGGACAGACGTAGAGCTGGAGTCGGTTGGCGTCGATGACCGTCACGCCGGGTGGGTTGGCGTCGGCGTCGTCCTGGGCCTGGTCCTCGTACGGGATCCAGGTCCTGTTGTCCGGGTGCCATTCGTGCGAGGCGATCGTCAGGAGGGGGGTCATCCTTGTGCCGCAGTGGATGCAGAAGCGGGCGATGGGGTCGGTGAGGCCCCAGCTGGGCCAGCCGCCGACCTTCCAGCCGGGGGCGACGGAGAGTTCGTTCCTGTAGATCTCCTCGGCCTCGTAGGACTCGTCCGCCTCCACGGCCTCCGCGATCCGCTGCTGCTGCTCCGCGCTCAGTTCCAGGAGGTGGGGGTACTCGGTGACCTGCTCCGGCGCGAGCACGCACGGCTTCGGCACGTACCAGGTGTTCGGCTCGGACGGCCGGGGCGGCTCGGTGAGGACCTGGGTGACGTCGGCCGCCGTCCGCCAGAACAGGTACGTCTGCGGTTTGTGGTCCGGGGGGTGCTCCTCCGTCGGGCACCACAGGATCTGGAGCAGGTCGGTCCTTCCGGGCGCCTTCAGCTGCGGTATGTCCCGCACGTACAGCTGGGCCACGGGGATCATCGGCTCCTGCGGGCCCTCGTGCCATTTGTCGCAGTACGGCCACTGGTGACGTGTCGGCCACAGCAGGGGGCCGCCGATCGAACTGTCGTGGACCGTCGGGGTGCCGGGGCGGGGGTGCAGCCGGGTCGCCGTACGGGCCAGGGGGGCCAGGCCGGGGATCAGGGCGGTGATGTCGAGGGGTCTGGGTGGGGTGGTGCGGGCGGTGGTCATGGGGGTGATGGTGCCATCGGGGTCTGACATGGGGTGCGTGCGGCTGTGCGGTGGGCTTCAGGCGGGGGCGGGACGCTGTGACGGTGGACGCGCGTGACGAGACCCGTGGGGTGCCCCTGCCTCCCCGGCCGGTTCTGCCGGAGATGGCTGCGGCGCGGCGTCGCGGGACGGTTGACGTCGTCGAGGCCCGTTGGCAGTGGAAGCGGGCCGTACACGAGATCCGCTCGCCCGGGCGGCCGTATCCGGGCATCGTCCCGCTGCTGGAGGCTGCCGCCGCTCAGCCGCGGCTTCGCCGGCTGTATCCGTTCACCAGCCACTTCGCCCTGCTGTTCAGCAGTTCCACCGGCTGTCCGTGGAGTGTGCGGGGCGGATCGGTCGAGGCTCTGCGCGACGGGCGGTTCGCGGTTCGACGGCGCGATCCTTTTGCCGTGATCGGTGAGGTCGAGAGCGTGGAGGAGGCTGTGGTCATGGTGCTGGGGCTTCTGCCTGCCGGCTCCGAGCCTGTCATCAGCGCGCTGCCGCCGCTGGAGCGGCTGACCACCGAGGCGACCGTGGGTCCGACGGGACGGTTCCTGTACGCGCGCCATGCCGACGGCGCCGGTGTCGAGTACGTCGAGTGGACCGGCGGCCCGGTCGACAGGATCGTCCGCGCCCGAGCAGTCGTAGGTGACAGGTGTGACCGGAGAGGTCTGGGGCAGATTCGGTCATCGGGTGGGCAAGAACTAGCCCTTCCGTGCCATGCGCCGTGCGTGGGCCGCTGCCTACTCTAGGAAGCCGGGGTTCGACTTCCGCAGGGACGAGGTGATGGGCGTGGCTCCGGGGGGCGGTACGGCGGTGCAGGACCACGTGGCCCTCGCCGAGATCGAGCTGTGCGGGGAGCTGATCATCGCGGCGTCCTCGGCGGACGGGGAGCGGCTGAGCCTGGCCTCGATCGACCAGGTGCTGCGGGTCGTACGGATCGGGGAGGAGCGGGACAAGACGCCGGGGGCGGGGCCGTCCCGCTGACGGGCGTCACGTACAGGTCATCCACAGAGCGCGCGAAAAGTCACGTACGCAGCATCCGCCCGATCGCCTTCGTCGCCTCCTCCACCTTCGCGTTGACCTCGTCGCCGCCCTTGAGGGCCGCGTCGGCGACGCAGTGGCGGAGGTGTTCCTCCAGGAGCTGGAGGGCGAAGGACTGGAGGGCCTTCGTGGACGCGGAGACCTGGGTGAGTATGTCGATGCAGTAGACGTCCTCGTCGACCATGCGCTGGAGGCCCCGGATCTGGCCCTCGATCCGGCGCAGTCGCTTGAGGTGTTCGTCCTTCTGTTTGTGGTACCCGTGCGTCGCGTGCTCTTCGTGTACGGCGTTTTCCTCGGAGGGCGCCGGTGTCGTTTCGGCCTCGGTGGTCGTCATCGCGTCCTCCGGTTCGTCTTGTATACCCCTAGTGGGTATATCGTAGCCAAGTTTGCTGGGTATAGGGCCCTTGGTCCCACCCCGTGCTGGTCACTGTGCCTGATGGGCGACACTGGGGGACGGCCCTTAGCCCTGACCGGATGATGCGCTTAGCATCAGCCTGACCGAAACCGATGCATCCCGAGGACCCCACGTGCGCTTTCGTCTGACCCCCAGGGAGACGAGCTTCTACGACATGTTCGCCGCGTCCGCGGACAACATTGTCACGGGCTCGAAACTCCTGATGGAACTGCTCGGGGCGGACACCGCCGGCCGGGCCGAGATCGCAGAGCGTATGCGGGCCGCGGAACACGCCGGTGACGACGCGACGCACGCGATCTTCCACCAGCTGAACTCCTCGTTCATCACGCCGTTCGACCGCGAGGACATCTACAACCTCGCGTCCTCCCTCGACGACATCATGGACTTCATGGAGGAGGCCGTCGACCTCGTCGTCCTGTACAACGTCGAGGAACTGCCCAAGGGCGTCGAGCAGCAGATCGAGGTGCTCGCGAGAGCCGCCGACCTCACCGCCGAGGCGATGCCGAACCTGCGGACGATGGAGAACCTCACGGAGTACTGGATCGAGGTCAACCGGCTGGAGAACCAGGCCGACCAGATCCACCGCAAGCTCCTCGCGCACCTCTTCAACGGGAAGTACGACGCGATCGAGGTGCTGAAGCTGAAGCAGATCGTCGACGTCCTCGAAGAGGCCGCCGACGCGTTCGAGCATGTGGCGAACACGGTGGAGACCATCGCCGTCAAGGAGTCCTGAGCCGTCGTGGACACCTTCGCCCTGGTCGTGACCATCCTGGTCGCGCTCTTCTTCACGTACACCAACGGCTTCCACGACTCCGCCAACGCGATCGCCACGTCCGTGTCCACCCGGGCGCTCACCCCGCGTGCCGCGCTCGCCATGGCCGCCGTGATGAACCTCGCGGGCGCTTTCCTCGGCTCCGGGGTCGCCAAGACCGTCAGCGAAGGGATCATCCAGACGCCCGAGGGGTCGAAGGGGATGGGCATCCTCTTCGCCGCGCTCGTCGGCGCTATCGCCTGGAACCTCATCACCTGGTACTTCGGGCTGCCCTCCTCGTCCTCCCACGCCCTGTTCGGCGGCATGGTCGGCGCCGCGCTCGCCGGCGGGACCACCGTCTACTGGCACGGGGTCCTGGAGAAGATCGTCATCCCGATGTTCCTCTCGCCGGTCATCGGGCTCGTCGTCGGCTACCTCGTCATGACCGCGATCCTGTGGATCTTCCGGCGCGCGAACCCCCACAAGGCCAAGCGCGGCTTCCGGATCGCCCAGACCGTCTCCGCCGCCGGCATGGCCCTCGGCCACGGCCTCCAGGACGCCCAGAAGACCATGGGCATCGTCGTGATGGCCCTGGTCATCGCCGACGTCGAGGACGCCGGCGACCCGATCCCCGTCTGGGTCAAGATCGTGTGCGCGGTCATGCTGTCGCTCGGTACGTACGCGGGCGGCTGGCGCATCATGCGCACCCTCGGCCGCAAGATCATCGAACTCGACCCGCCGCAGGGCTTCGCCGCCGAGACCACCGGCGCGTCGATCATGTTCATGTCCGCGTACCTCTTCAAGGCGCCCATCTCCACGACCCACGTCATCACCTCCGCGATCATGGGCGTCGGCGCGACCAAGCGGATCAACGCCGTGCGCTGGGGCGTCGCCAAGAACATCGTCCTCGGCTGGTTCATCACGATGCCGGCCGCGGGGGCGGTGGCGGCGGGGGTGTACGGGGTGGTGAAGCTGGTGGCGTTGTAGGGGGTGCGGTGGTTTCTGTGGTGCGGGACGTGGCGGTCGGCTGT
The DNA here is from genome assembly GCF_048159485.1 of Streptomyces sp. 4F14. Lineage (NCBI taxonomy): Bacteria > Bacillati > Actinomycetota > Actinomycetes > Kitasatosporales > Streptomycetaceae > Streptomyces > Streptomyces sp. 4F14. The sequence continues at coordinate 11,272 of NZ_JBLRVY010000054.1, read as the reverse complement.
GCGGACGCGTACGCGCTGGCGCGGTTCTGGAGCGGGGTGACCGGAGGGCCGCTGGGCCCGGAGGACAAGCCCGGTCACCCGGAGACCCTGGTGACGCTGCCGACGGGGCTCGTCCTCTACTTCAACCAGGTCCCCGTGCTGCGTGGTGAGTCAGACCGGGCGCACTCCGGGTGAGGACAAGCCGTTCGTCCTATAACTGACTTGGCCCACCGGCCTCCTTCCGCCGGGGCAACGGCCGTCGCATTCTGGAGTCGTCCAAGCGCACCACCTGAGCTGGAGAAACTCCATGACGGACCCGAAGCGCCGCCCGTACGTCGACCTCCGCGTCGGCGGCTTCCGCGTAACCGCCGACCACTTTCCCGCCCGCCTCCTCACGGTGGTCGTCACTGCGGCTGGTTCGGTGCTGGGCATGTGGGGTGTGTGGGGCCGCTGACCCGGAGTGGGCCCCGTCCACGGTGGTGGGTGTGGACGGGGCCCAGGGGCTTTCGGCTAGGGCGCTTCTGATGGATCTCCGTGGGAGAAGGAGCGGCGTTCGGTGCGTGCTCTCGGTGTGCCGCGTGGAAGTCCTCGTAGCGGCGCTACGGGGGCTTTCGCGCGGTGCGGCGAGAGGGCGTGCCGGGCGTCGCGACGCCGCGGAGATCCATCAGAAGCGCCCTAGTGCTCCGGTGCGGGCGGGATGCAGTGTGCGGGGCCCGCGCCGACGAGGAGTACGCAGTTGGGGCAGGCGTACCGGACCGTGCCCGGTCCCGGGAGTTCCACCGCCGCGCGAGTCCAGCGGCCACAGTGGCAGCAGACGGTCCAGAGGGACGTGGGCGGGGCGTCGGCGGTCAGGGCGTCGCGGTTCATGCGCTGGTCCTGAAGTCGGTGAGGGTGAAGGGGGCGCCGTTGTAGGTGTACGGGTAGTCGACGCCCAGCGTCGCGAAGGCCGCCGCTCGTCGGCGTTCCTGCTGGAGGAGGCGTTCGGCTTGGAGGTGCCGTTCCGTGTCGGCTGCGGCCTGGCGGCGGAAGAACTCCGCGGCTTCTTCCTTCGTGGGCCCGGTCCAGGGGCGGGACCACGGGCTGACGTACGGCTGCGGGAGGATGGGCGTCGCTGGGGTGGGAGGCTTGCGGCGTCGTCCCCTGGCGGGGAGGGCGAGGGAGAGCAGGATGTGGAGACACGCCGAAATGGCGTGCGAGATAGCATGGCGCACGGCGACAGTTCCTTAGACGTTGTTGTCGTCACGGCCCCGTCAGCGGAGTGCTTCCAACACTCCGAGTCCTGATGGGGCCACTTTTTGTTGTGGTGCAGCGCACGCTAGCACCAACATCGGCCCCAGCGCACCGAGTTGCAGCAAACTCCCGATATCCCGTCAGAAACTGTCGGGTATTCGGGCGCGGGGTCTACGCGGACGCGATGCCGCACCCGATCAGTGTGCCGATGTGGCCGGCCTTCGGGGCGTCGTGGACGCGTACGACGGCCTCGCCGAAACCGGCTTCGTGCAGGAGGCTTCGCCACATGGCCGTGGTGTAGCTGTAGCGGTAGGTGTACGTCGCCGGTCCGGCGAAGCCGCCCTTGTACATGCCCTGCGGGCCGTACGCGCCGGGGATGGCGGGGGGTTGGGAGAACACGAACCGGCCGCCGGGGTTGAGGCATTGCTTCACCAACGGGAACAGGCGGCGCGGGTCGCTGAACCAGGCGGCGCCGAAGATCGAGTACACGGCGTCGTAGGTACGGGTGTCCCTGGCGAGGAAGTCGAGGACTTCGGCGCAGACGAACTCGACGCCGAGGGGGCCCCAGCGTTCGGTGGTGTGGGTGACCATCACCGGGGACATGTCCACACCGCGTGCCTTGACCCCTTGTCCGGCGAGGAAGGCGAGCGCGCGGCCCGTACCGCAGCCGATCTCCAGCACGGTTTCCGGTTCGCCGAGCAACTCCGGGCCTGGGCCGTGGTCTTGGTACTGCGTCCAGCGGAAGATGGGGGCCGATTCGTAGACGTCCTTCTTCGTCGACTCGGCGTACGTGTTCCAGACGGCGCGTTCGTCGTCGTAGTTGTGTTCGGCGGCGGGCAACGGGGTTCCTTCGGGCATGAGTTGGACAGTAGTGCGCCGCCCCTGCCAGAGGAGCGGCGCGTGTTGTGGGGTCAATGGCTGTCGGGAACCTTGTCGTCGCAAGGGCCGCAGGCCGCGGCGTCGACTTCCCACAACTCCAGGTCGACTTCAAAGCCGTTGGCGCGGATGATGTCGGCCGTCCGCATGACCGTTCCGTCGCCTCGGCGTTCGACGAGCGGGGCGTGGTGCTTGTACCGGCCGCCGTTGTACAGCTCGCAGAACGCGAAGTAGACGGGGGTGTCGAGGATGATCTGGTGGATGCCGATATCGACCGTGTATCCGGGGCCGATGTCGGTGCCGGGGTTCTCCATGGCGGTGATCAGGTAGGCCACGGCCTGGTCGAGGATGCGTTCCGCGAGGCTGCGTACGGCGACGCTGTCGCGGAGCAGGAGGCGGACCTCTCGTTCGTACAGGTCGATGCCTTGTGCGCCGGGGGCCTCGAAGATGTTGTACAGCCGTTCCTTGACGTACGGGCGTACGGCGTTGAGGAGTTGGCGGGGGTCGCGTGTTTGCACGCTGCCCGGAGTTTCGAGCGTGACGGTCATGCCGGTGGTGTCCCTTCCGTGAGATGTGGGCCGGGGACTCTGGCCCTTCGGCCCCCGTCCGGCCGCGGATCGCCGACCGTCCCACGGCCGGACGGGAGTTGAGGGGTCAGAGGCGGTCGAGCACGGCCAGGCCGAGCAGGAGGATGGAGGTGACGGCTGCGACGCCGATGTACGCGGCCTGCCAGTGGAGCCGGGCAAAGTGCTTCATCCGGGCCACCTTTGCCGGCCGGAGTGGCTGTCGGTGCAGGCCGGGCAGGGGACTTGGCGGGCGTACGCGCATTCCGTGCACCCTCCCCACCCCAGGCAGCCGGAGCACCAGAGCCGCGCCCAGCCGAGGCAGTTGGAGCAGGCGCCGGGAGCGGTGGGTACGAGGCTGATGAGGATGAGCCGGCGTACGGGAGCGACGGTCCGTCCGCGTGTGTGGATGCGCTCTGCGTATCGGCTCGGTGAGTGAGGGTGCGGGGCGGTCACGGCTGGACCTCCCGATGCGGGTGGTTCTCGATCTCGCGGTTGAGCCGGTGGACCTTCGTGTAGTTGCCGACCCGGCGTGCCGTCTCCCGTTCCCTGCCCAGAGCGGCACATACGCGGCAGCCCTCGCGCGGGACGGGTTCAAGTCCGGGCAGCAGGAGAGGTCTTGCTCGCATCGCTCGCGCCTTTCGCTGGTGTTGTCGCTCTACGCAACCAGCTGAGCGCGGTCAGCGGTATCGTGAAGAAGGCGCGGAGACTTGAACGACTTGAACGCTTGAGTTCGCGGGGAGTGGTGGACCGTGGCGAAGGGCCGACCGAACGAGAACCTGGCGAGACTGCTGGACGAAGGCCGTTTCATGCACCGGCAGTTCGCGGCATCCGTGAACAGGATCGGTGCGGAGCAGGGGCTGACGCTTCGTTACGACGAGTCGTCGGTGGCGCACTGGCTCAAGGGGGCCGTGCCGAGGAAGGCCGCGCGGGGTGCTGTCGTCGAAGCCCTGTCGCGTCGGCTCGGGCGGCCGGTCACCTTTGAGGAAGTCGGCTTCGGAGCAACCCCGTTGGCCGTAGGCTCGAAGAGTACGCCGGAACAAGAGCTCACCATCGAGGGTCTGGTCGACACAGGAAGGGCGGACATGGACCCGTCTCGCCGTACGGTCCTGACGACCGCGCTCTACTCGGCCACACTCGCCGTACCCCGCTTCGACGACGCCGGTGAGACGCTCGACCGGCTCGACCATCAGGCGGCTGGCCGGACCGTCCGCATCGGGCCCGGGGACGTCGCCGTCGTCCGCAGCATGACGGACCGTATCGCGGACATCCTCGACGAGTTGGGCGGGGCGCACGCCCGTCCGATGGCCGCCGCCTTCATCGTCAACTCGGTCGCGTCCTACCTGCGTGCCGACGGGACGGAAGCCGTCAGGAACGACATGCGGGCCGCCGCCTCCGACCTGGTCTACCTCACAGGGTGGATGGCGATGTACGAGAAGGCGCACGGGCTCGGGCAGCGGTACTACCGGCAGGCCCTCGGGCTGGCCAAAGCCGGTTCGGATCAGGTCACTTACTGCCGCACCCTCCGCGGGATGGCCTTGCAGGCCGCCAACCTGAAGCACGCGAACAAGGCCCTCGAACTCGCGGATTCCGCAGCCGAGGCCGCGCCTTCGGCCGGGCCCCGACTGCAAGCCTTCCTGCGCGGGCAACAGGCCCACGGCGCGGCCCTGGTGAAGGACAGCCGCCTCGCTTTCACGCGTCTGCGTGAGACGGAAGAGGCCCTGTCCAAGGCCGACAACAGGCGGGACGCGGTCGGCGGGTACGACCGGGCGGCGTACGAATTCCACGTGTCGAGCGTTCTCTACGCCCTGGGGGACGTGCACGGCTCGATCGACGCCATGAAGGCGTCCAACCGGGCCCGTCCCCCGATGGAGAAACAGGGCAACGCCCACGCGAACGGCCTCCTCGCCCAACGTCAACTCGAAGTCGGCCACCTCGAAGCGGCCTGCGCGACCTGGGAAGCGTTCCTCGACGACTACGCCGCGCTGTCCTCGGCGCGGGCGGACGAGCACTTCGCGATCATGCGCCGCCGTATCCGTCCTCACCTCGGCAACCCGAGGGCGCGTGAACTGGACGGACGGGCACGGGAGTTGGCCCGGCAGAAGGCTGTGGCTTAGGTGGTTCCGCTTGGATCATGTGGCAGGCCAGAGGAGTTGGATGTCCGAGAACGACGGCTCGCGGATCTTCCGTGACGCGTGGATCGCAGGCGTACGTAAGCACTTCCCCGGCGAGCCGAAACCGGGCTACGTGACCCCGTGGGAGGACATGCCCGGCTGGGAGCGCGAGGCGGCGGGGGCCGTGTATGAGCAGGTGCGGCAGTTCCTCGTACTGAGTGGCGGGCACGCGTCCCGGCTGTCGCGGGAGCAGAAGGGGCGGTTCGTCGCCGTGTGCTGGACGGCTCAGATGTACCGGCACTTCGAGGACCCGAAGCCGGGGTACGTCGCCGACTGGGGCGAGCTGCCGGAGTGGCAGCGGGAGACGGACGCCGACATCTTCGAGGTCATCGCGGAGGGCTGAACGAAACGCGCGTGGGCCCGCCCCCTGAGAACAGGGAGCGGGCCCTTTACGGCCTCGCGGTGGCACCGCCATGCAGCACCGCGAGGGGTCTGGGTCAGCCGAAGCGGCCGGAGATGTAGTCCTCCGTGGCCTGGACGGACGGGTTGGAGAAGATGCGCTCGGTGTCGTCGATCTCGATCAGCTTGCCGGGCTGGCCGACGGCGGCGAGGTTGAAGAAGGCCGTGCGGTCGGAGACGCGGGCGGCCTGCTGCATGTTGTGGGTGACGATGACGATCGTGAACTGTTCCTTCAGTTCGCCGATCAGGTCCTCGATGGCCAGGGTGGAGATGGGGTCGAGGGCCGAGCAGGGCTCGTCCATCAGGAGGACCTTCGGCTCGACCGCGATGGCGCGGGCGATGCACAGGCGCTGCTGCTGGCCGCCGGAGAGGCCGGAACCCGGCTTGTTGAGGCGGTCCTTGACCTCGTTCCAGAGGTTCGCGCCCTTGAGGGACTTCTCCACGACGTCCGCGAGTTCGCTCTTCTTGAAGTTGCCGTTGAGGCGCAGGCCCGCGGCGACGTTGTCGAAGATGGACATGGTGGGGAAGGGGTTGGGGCGCTGGAAGACCATGCCGACCTCGCGCCGCACCGACACGGGGTCGATGCTCGGGCCGTACAGGTCCTCGTCGTCGAGGAGGACCTTGCCCTCGACGCGGCCGCCGGACGTCACCTCGTGCATCCGGTTGAGGGTGCGCAGGAACGTGGACTTGCCGCAGCCGGAGGGGCCGATGAACGCGGTCACCGTGCGGGGCTCGACGGTCATCGAGATGTCCTCGATGGCCTTGTGGGAGCCGTAGTAGGCGGTCAGGCCGCTTACGTCGATTCGCTTGGACATAGCTTCTTCACTTCCAGACAGTCGCTGACTAGAGGCCGCGTCAGCGACCGGACTTCGGGGCCTTCCAGCGGGCGATGCCGCGCGCCACCAGGTTGAGGATCATCACGAACGCGATCAGCGTCAGGGATGCGGCCCAGGCGCGGTCGTACGCCGCTTCGGAGCCGGCGCTCTGCGAGTACTGCTTGTAGATGTACAGCGGCAGCGACTCCTGCGCACCCTCGAAGGGGTTGTTGTTGATGAACGGGTTGCCGAACACCAGCAGCAGGACGGGGGCGGTCTCGCCGGCGATACGGGCGACCGAGAGCATGATGCCGGTCGTGATGCCTCCGATCGCGGTGGGCAGGACGACCTTGAGGATCGTGCGCCACTTCGGGACGCCGAGGGCGAGGGACGCCTCGCGCAGCTCGTTCGGGACGAGCTTGAGCATCTCCTCCGTGGAGCGGACCACCACCGGCATCATGAGGATCGCGAGGGCGAGCGAGCCGGCGAAGCCGAACGGCTGCATCTCGAAGATCAGCATGAGGCTGAGGATGAACAGGCCCGCGACGATCGACGGGATGCCCGTCATGACGTCGACGAAGAAGGTGACGGTCTTGGCGAGCGCGCCGCGCCCGTACTCCACCAGGTAGATCGCGGTGAGCACCCCGACCGGGGCGCCGATCGCGGTCGCGAGGCCGACCTGTTCGAGGCTCCCGATGATCGCGTGGTAGATGCCGCCGCCGACCTCGGAGTCGGCGACGATCCCCATGGAGTGGGAGAGGAAGTAGAAGTCGAGGACCTTGACGCCGCGCTGGACGGTCGCCCACACCAGGGAGGCGAGCGGGATCAGCGCGAGGAGGAAGGCGACCCAGACGAAGCTGGTCGCGACCCGGTCCTTGGCCTGCCGGGGACCCTCCACGCGAGCGGCGATGCCGTACGTGCCGACGACGAAGAAGACGCCCGCCATCAGGGCCCACTGGATGCTGCTGTCGAGCCCGGCGACGGTGCTGACCAGCAGGCCGAGTGCGACGGAGCCGGCGGCGATCGCCCACGGCGTCCACTTCGGCAGGCTCGCCCCGCGCAGGCTGCTCTTGACGGTCGCGGTGCTCATGCGTTGGCCCCCGAGTACTCCTTGCGGCGGGCGATGATCAGCCGGGCCGCGCCGTTGACCAGCAGCGTGATGACGAACAGCACGAGACCGGAGGCGATCAGGGCGTCGCGGCCGAAGTCGTTCGCCTCGCTGAACTTGCTGGCGATGTTCTGGGCGAAGGTGCCGCCGCCGGGGTTGAGGAGGCTGGCGTGGATGTCGAAGTCGGGGGAGAGGACCGTCGCGACGGCCATCGTCTCGCCGAGCGCGCGGCCGAGGCCGAGCATCGACGCGGAGATCACACCGGAGCGGCCGAACGGCAGGACGGCCATGCGGATGACCTCCCAGCGCGTCGCGCCGAGGGCGAGCGCCGCCTCCTCGTGCATCTGCGGGACCTGCCGGAAGACCTCACGGCTGACGTTGGTGATGATCGGCAGGATCATGATCGCCAGCAGGATCGAGACGCTCAGCAGCGAGCGGGCCGGACCCTCGTCCCACTCGAAGACCCCGGTCCAGCTGAAGTAGTCGTTCAGCCAGCCGAACAGGCCGTTCAGGTGCGGTACGAGGACCAGGGCGCCCCACAGGCCGTACACGATGGACGGCACCGCGGCGAGCAGGTCGATCACGTAGGCGATCGGGCCGCGCAGCCGGCGGGGGGCGTAGTGGGTGAGGAAGAGGGCGATCGAGACGGCGATCGGGACCGCGATGAGCATCGCGATCAGCGAGGAGACGATCGTGCCGAACGCGAGGACGGCGATGCCGAACTTCGGCGGGACGAGCCCGGTGTTCCACTCGAAGGTGGTGAGGAAGTTGCCGTCGTCCTTGTTGATCGCGAGGACCGCGCGGTAGGTCAGGAAGACCGCGATCGCGGCCATGATGACCAGCAGGAAGATGCCGGAGCCGCGCGAGAGGCCGAGGAAGACCTTGTCGCCGATGCGGCCGGTGCTCTTCTTCTCGGCCACGGGGGCGGGTGCCGTGGGAGGTGGTGTGTCGGTTATCTGTGTCGTGTCCATGTGTGGGTTCTCCGGTCTGCGGGAGCCGGTGGGCTCCGGGCGGCGGTGCACCGGATGGCACGGCCCGGGGAGCGTCGTGCTCCCCGGGCCGCGCCGTCAGATCAGCTGAGGCCCTCGATGGTGGAGCGGACCTTCGTGATGATCGCGTCGGGGATCGGCGCGTAGTCGATGCCCGACAGGACGCCCTGGCCGTCGGTGGAGGCGATGTAGCGCAGGAACGCCTTCGTGGCGGGCAGGCTGTCGGCCTTGTTGCCCTTGTCGCAGACGATCTCGTACGTCACCAGGGTGATCGGGTACGCGCCCTCGGCCTTGGTGGTGTAGTCGAGCTTCAGCGCCAGGTCGGAGCCGGTGCCGACGACCTGCGCGGCGGCGACGGCCTTGGTCGCGCCGTCCGAGGTCGCCTTGACCGGGGCGGCCGCGCCGGTGTTGATGGCGACCGAGTTCAGGCCGTCCTTGGCGTACGACAGCTCCATGTAGCCGATGGCGCCGTTGGTCTGCTTGACGCCCTGGGCGACACCGGAGGAACCCTGGGCGGACTGGCCGCCCTTCGCCTGCCACGCCTTGCCGCCGGAGAACGTCCAGTCGGAGGGGGCGGCGGCCTTGAGGTACTTGGTGAAGTTGTCCGTCGTACCCGACTCGTCCGAGCGGTGGTACGCCTGGATCTTCAGGTCGGGGAGCTTCGCGCTCGGGTTGAGCTTCGCGATCGCCGGGTCGTTCCAGTTGGAGATGTCGCCCTTGAAGATCTTCGCGATCGTGGGGGCGTCGAGGACCAGGTCGGAGACGCCGGAGAGGTTGTACGCGACGGAGATCGGGCCGGCCACCATCGGGAGGTCGATGCCCTGGCCGCCGGAGCAGATCTTCTTGGAGGCGGTGACCTCGTCGGGCTTCAGCGCGGAGTCCGAACCGGCGAAGGAGACGGTGCCCTGGTTGAACGCGGTGATGCCCGCGCCGGAGCCGGAGCCCTTGTAGTTCACCTGGACGCCGTTGCAGGACTGGGTGAAGTTCTTCACCCAGGCGTCGATCGCGTTCTTCTGCGCGGAGGAGCCGTCGGCGAGGAGCTGGCCCTTCGCGTCGTCGCACTTGATCGAGCCCGCGTTGCCCGACGTCGCGGCCGAGGAGCTGGTGTCGCTGCTCTTGGAGCCGGTGTCGTCGGAGCCGCACGCCGTGAGGGCCAGGGCGCCGGAGACGGCGAGTGCGCCGAGAGCGATTGCCCGCCGGTTCTTGCGCTGAAGCTTCACTTGAGGGAGATCCTTCCGGGAGCCGCCGTCCTGAATCCGGCGGCGTGCGAGGCGAAGACTTGGTGGCCCGGGAACGTCCGTCGTGCCGCGTTCCGTGCCGTGCAAGGCCGAAATTAAGCAGATCAGGTGAAGGCGCCGATGGGCTCATATGAACGGCGGGTGAACCCCTGAAGGCGGTGTGGTTAGGTCACGGAACGCTCACGTCGAGGACACGAATGCTCATGCCGGTGACACCGCGGGAGTGCTCATGCCGGTGACACCGTGGAGCGTCTGATCGCCGTCAGCAGCGCGTCCACGAGGTCCTTGTCCCTCGGGTGGGTGAGGCGGTTCCTGGCCGCGGTCGGGGGGAGCCACAGGACGCGGTCCACCTCGTCGTTCGGGACGAAGGCGCCTTCGCGGGCCTCCGCCGCCCAGTACCGGACCTCTTTCGGACGGCCGTTCACCTCGTACGCGAGGGTGAGGAGGCGGGCGCCCGGGGTCGCCGTGTAGCCCGTCTCCTCCTCGACCTCGCGCAGCGCGCCGGCCAAGGCGGCCTCGTCGCGCTTGAGCTTGCCCTTCGGGTGCGACCAGTCGTCGTACTTGGGGCGGTGGACGAGGCACACCTCCAGGGCGCCGTCGATGGGGGACATGCGCCACAGGACGCAGCCCGCTGCCTGGATGGTGGCCTCGGTCATGTCGGTGCCTTCTTACGACGACGGCGACGGGGTGAGCGTGCGCGCCTGCCAGCTCTGGTGGAACGCGTACCGCGAGGCCTCGACCTCATGCCGCTGGTCCGCGTGCAGGACGCCCAGCGCGTACGCCGTCGCCGGGGCGATCCTCGGGGTGCGGGCCGCGTGTGCCGCCGCCGCGGCGGCCTCCGCCGCGTCCCGGTGGCGGTCCAGGGCCTCGCCGGAGTCCTCCAGGCGGGCGTCCTGCGGGGACTCGCCGCCGTGCAGCACCTCCAGGGCGTACCGGTGCAGGCGCAGCAGCAGGCGGACCTGGTGCCAGGGCGTGTCCTGCGGGTGCGGGGCCGTCTCCGGGGACAGGCCGTGGATCAGGGCCTCCGCGTTGTACGGGTGGCCCGCCGTGAGCAGCGGGAGGCCCGTGATCGCCGCTGTCAGGCGCTCCTCCGCCGCGCCTGCCAGGGGGGCCAGGGGGGTGGCCTGGGCCGTCGCGGTGAGGGGGACCTCGCTGGCCAGTAAGGCGACCTTGTCGGCGACCGCGTGGAAACGGCTCGACCCCAGGGCCTGGAGGGCGGTGCTGTGCGCGCGGGTGCGGGCCAGGGTGAGCTGGCGGTCGAGGAGGGCGCCGGCCTTGGCCGCGCCGACCGTGAGGGTGCCGCGCTCTGGGGTCGTCGCCGGGGGCGTCGCCGGGTCCGGGTGGGCGGGGGCCGGCGTGTCCGCCTGCGCCGTACGGCTGCTTGCCGCCGCGTGGGCCGTCCGGCGGGCGCGGGGGGCGGCCTGGTCCGGGAGGGGCGGGGCGCCCGAGAGGCGGTGCAGGGCGAGGAGGAGGCGCTCCAGGCGGGCTTCGCAGGCGTGCTCCAGGGCGAGGGTGCCGGAGAGCCAGGCCAGCTCGGGGCGGATCTGCTCGGCCCAGTCCGGGTCCAGGAGCGGGCGGAACGTGTGCAGGCTGCCGCTGATCCGGCGCGCGGAGCGGCGCAGGGCGCGGGCCGCGTCCAGGGCGTCGTCCGCGGGGGCCGCGCCCGCGCCGGTCTCCCGGTGCAGGCGCAGGGCGCGGAGGAATTCGGTGGCCTGGGCGCGGAGGTAGACGGCGAGGAGGTCGCCGGTCGGGGGCGTGGGGGGTGCGGGGGGCGTGGCGGTGCGTATGTCGCCGGGGGCGGTGGTGGCCCGTACGCCGCCTGGCGTGGCTGTGCGTGTGTCGCCGGGGGCGGTGGTTCCTCGGACGTCGCCCGGGGTGGCTGTGCGTGTGTCGCCGGGGGC
>NZ_JBLRVY010000053.1:0-44449 GCF_048159485.1 Streptomyces sp. 4F14 | reverse complement strand
TGGCGGCGTACGGCCTTGATGTACGCGGGGTCGGTGGCCGGATCGTCGATCCACCGGACGGCCTGGTCCATGAACCACTCGACGGCCCACATACGGTGCCGGCCCAGCGCCCAGTTCTCGGCGGCGAGCCCACCGCGCGGGGCGAGGGCGTCGGGGGTGCCGCCTGCGGTGACGTACTGCTCCAGGAAGACGCGCAGGCGTACGGGGTCGGGGGCGCCGACAGTGCCGTGCCAGCTGGCGAGGTCGAGCAGGCCGGGGCCGGTGAAGGCGCGGGCGAAGTCCAGGAGCCGCCAGCCGAGTTGGCCGATGCGGAGGCTGGTGGGGTGGAACTCGGAGTGCACCCAGCCGAAGGGGGCCAGCGTCGCTCCGGCCGAGCGGGCGTCGGCGGCTCGGGCGATCTGGCCGAGCGCGTCCTCGATGTCGTCGGCGTCCTGCCAGCGGTCGGCTTTGCGCAGCCGTTCGAGGTGCTCCAGCGCCCTGGCGGGCAGCGCACGTAGGTGTTCCTGGTCGAGGACGGGCAAGGAGGCAGCCGTACTTGTGCTGTGCAGGACCACGGCCGCAGTGACGCCGTCGAGGTCATCGGCCTCGCGGGCGGGCGGTCCGAGGTCCTCCATGAGCATGCCGAGCCAGCCGTCCAGGACGGCGGAGGCGTGGAGCTGGGGGACGGGGACGCTGAGGGTGCGAGCCAGGCGGAGGGCCTGGTCCTCGTTGTCGAAGGGTTTCTTGGCGTACTTGAAGACGGCCGTGGAGCCGTCGGGGAAGGTGACGCGCTCGACGCCGGACATGGGCCATACGCGCACCCCCTCCCGTCTCCCGTACGGCGGTGGTACGGCCGGTCGCGGTGAGCAGGTTAGCGAGGAGTTCGGCGCTGGGGGTCGCGGTCATGCGGAGGCTCCGGGAGGGTCGGGGGGTGAGCCGGATGCGCCGACCCACCCCAGGACTTACGCGGCGGGGTTCACGCGGTGGGCGTAGACCTGCTCGATCCAGCCCGCCTTGAACGCGGCGAGGTCGTCGCCGAAGTCCGTCATCGAGGCACCGTAGGGCGCGACCACGCCGCCGGTCTGGTCCGGCACAGACTGGCAACCGTGCACGAGCCGTCCCCCGAGCGCGGCGTGAGCCTTGACGGGCTCGATGCGGCGGCGCTCGTTGAACCAGCCACCGTGGTAGACCTCGTCGAGCATCGCGCCCGTCTCGTCGTCCAGGTCGAAGACGACGGAGGTGGCCGCAGGGAAGAACCAGCACGGGCCGACGTTGGAGATGTGCCCGTCCAACTCGACCTTTGAACTCGCAGTGATACGGCCAGCCGTGCGCCACCGGTCCCTGGCCAACGCCGCCTCGTACTGCACGAACTGAGCCTCACTCAACCTTGGCAGCGAAGCCGAACCCGCTGACCGAAGGCCACGGACTGCCCTGCACCGGGACTTTCACCACCACTGCACCGATCGAACGTTGATCCGTAACCCCTTCACGATCACCGCACTCTGGTCACCCACCCCACTACGCCATGACATACCACAAACAGAAGATCAAAAGATTAAAATCGTCACACTTGAACGCCGCCTCACTTTTCCCGCTAACTTCACTCCATGAGTAGCCACGAACAAGCAGTCGGCTTCTGGAGCTACACGCATAAGGATGACAAACTAAACAGAGGGCGAATCGGGAAGCTTGCACAATTGATTGCTGACGAATATGAAGTGATCACGGGTGAAAATCTTCGCATTTTCGTCGACAAGAACAACTTGGAGTGGGGGGCCGAATGGCGGGCGCGAATCGAAGCCGCTCTGACCGGCACGACTTTTTGTATTCCAATTGTGACACCTGCATTTTTCAATAGCACGGAGTGCCGTCGAGAAGTTCTGACATTCTCGGGCCATGCGAAGAGTCTAGGACTAGAGGAACTACTTCTCCCTATCCTCTACGTGAAGGTTTCAGGGCTTGTTGAGGATAGCCCTGATGAGGTGATGTCCCTGATTGCAAACCGCCAGTACGTCGACTGGACGGATATTAGGCTTGAGGATGAAGATTCACCCGTACATCGAAAGGCTGTAGCAGCTCTCGCTGAGCGCCTCGTGGGAATTCTTGAGCGTTCACTTCAGGTGGCATCGGAAAATGAGCGTGTTATTGAATCTCGGGATAATGAAGACCCTGCCCTGCTTGAGATGATGGCCGAGATGGAGGCCGCATTCCCTCGCTGGACTAGCGTGGTTGAGGAGTTTTCTTCCGTCATGGAAGTTATCGCCACCAAAGCAGTGACTGCTGCACAAGAGATCGAGCAATCCGACGCCAAGGGTGGAGGCTTCGCTGGCAGGCTGCGCGTAAGTCATCAACTTGCTGAAAGCATCACCCAACCAGTGAATCGATTTTACGAGCTGGGAAATCTTTATTCTACCGAACTCGTTAATGTTGATCCTGGCATTCTGACACTAATCCGCGAGGCCCCCAGGCAGGCCCTCACCGATGAGGATCGAGAAATTCTCGGGGAATTTTTCTCCAGCGTGAAAAGTGCGGTAGCGGCGTCTCGCGCTAATATTCCGTCGCTTCAAGGGTTCTCTGAGAGTGTTGGTGTCCTGAAGGGGCTAAGTAAGTCAATGCGGCCGCTGGCTGCAAAAATGGAATCCGCCGTTCGTCAAGTAATGGATGGGCAGGCAATTCTGGATGAGTGGGAGCGCCTCATCGATGAAAATGGCCCTGCATGAGCTTCACATTTCAGGTTATTAACCTCGGTCTTGCATGACAGTCCGTCCGTTCTTCTCTCGGGCTGATCGACGGCTGCCTCACCGAGACCGGACCGATCATGAGTCCCGGATGATCGACCGACCCGCCATAGCGAGTTCAGCGGCAGTACGTGAAGCTGAGCATTCACAGCGTGTGGACCCTGCTTCAGATTCGGCCCGACCTGATCCGCTCCGGGGGCAGCAGCCCGTTCCCTGCGCGAGAGCCTTCCGATCATGTTGGATTGCCAGGAGGTCTCGCCGCTCGGCAACCGCGAGTTGGAGAGCCTCCGTTACGCGATCCGCCTCGCCGAGGCGTGAAAGGAGCCCGAAGTGGCCGACGACCTGACCGCTGTCGCGAACTTCCTCTACGAGGCTGGCACGTTGAAGCAGACGAAGCGCTCCGGCTGGTGGATGGCCGGGGTGCGGGACCCCGAATCCGTCGCGGAGCACTCCTGGCGGACCTCGGTCATCGCGACGATCATCGCGAAGCTCGAAGGCGCGGATCCGGCACGTGCGGCGCTGTTCGCCGTCTGGCACGACTCGCAGGAGACGCGTACGGGGGATGTGAACCACCTGGGCAAGAGGTACGGCGCCGGCGAGGCCGACCCTCGGACGGTCACGGCGGATCAAGTCGCCGGAATGCCCGAGGTGTTGGCGGAGGCGGTGCGCGAACTGGTCGGCGAGTACGAGGACAAGGAGTCGCCGGAGGCGGTCTGCGCCCGCGATGCCGACAAGCTGGAGTGCATGATCCAGGGCATCGAGTACCGCGCCCAGGGGTACGCCGACGCGCAGCGGTGGATCGACAACTCCCGCCGCCGGATCGTCACGGAGAGCGGACAGGCTCTGGCGGACGCGGTGCTGGCGACGGGGCCGTTGGACTGGCTGCGGGCGGCGCTGGGGGAAAGGGGGTGAGCTATAGCCGAGCCCCGCGACAGACGAAAACGCCTCCCAGGCAAGTAATACGAAACGCCCCCTCGGCGCGGATCGCCTCGTCGACTCGTTCCCGTGCGCGTTCGACGGTTTCTTGAAACGGAACACCCATCTGCCCCGCCCAGGCTTCGTACGAGGCCAAGTGGGCGACAACGGGTTCGGAGTCGGTCACCGCGATCACCCCGGGCAGAGGGATCGTACGGACACGCTCGAAGGCCGTGCCTAGGACCGGCGGAGCGTCTTCCAGGGTGAAGCGGGCGGACAGCTGCACACGGGCCGGACCCTCCTTCATGCCCAGCACATCGCCTGCGGCCCTGCGCCAGAGGTCCTCCAGTTCCCGTTTGTCTGTGCGGCTGTTGGTGGAGACGACCGCGATTCCATCGGGGTCCAGGACCCGTCTCAGCTCCCGTACCGCCTGAGTCTGGTCCTCGACGTGATAAAGCATGTGCATCGCGAGGACCGCGCCAAGTGCCCTGTCAGCGATGGGAAGTTGCCCGACATCCGCGACGACACCCCCGGAAATGGTTCCGAGGATGCCGGGCGAGACATCCATCGGGAGAACCGTCAGGTCAGGACGGTCCTCCCGCAGTCGAGCGGCGAACTTCCCGTTTCCGCAGCCGACATCCGCGACCGCGCCACGTATGCCGGTCAGTTCGCTCACCACGATGCCCGGGAGGTCATGACGTGGGGTCTGCCACTGGTAGAGGGACTGACGTGCCGCGAGGTGTTGTCCCGTGCCGTATGCCCGAGTGGCGAGAAAGCCGCGGTCGGTGAGCGAACCGTCGGGCGTGGGGCGGGTGGTCATCGTGGCTCCATGCAGTTGCCGGAAAGGGTGGGTCGAACGATCACCTCGTGGATGTGCGCGCGAAGATCGGCTGCCGTCCGTGTGCCACGGTACGGCCCGTTGTCGAGGAGCACTCCCAGGTTGCGAAGCCTGATGGCGATACTCGCCGTGCGGGACTCGGCGGCGAGAACCTCCGAGAGCTTCGCACCCGCCTCTTCAACCTCGCCGATCGTCAGACAGGCCGTGGCCAGGTCCAGATGTGCGGCCTGTAGATCACTGGGTGAGCGATCCTCCTCAGGCCCGGCCCGGTACAGCTCAACCGCGTGGTGGGAAGCGGCAACAGCTTGCCGGATCTGCTCGCTGCCACCGACTGCCAACAGGGTGGTGCCCGCGTAAGCCCACTGTTTGGCCTCCGGGAACGAGAAAACCCCGGACAGGTCATCAGGTTCCGCAGCCGTCCGTGCCTCATGAGCCTCAGCGAGGGTCCGCAGCGCGCCACGGCTGTCTCCTTCAGCCGCACGGGCTCGCGCCTCCAGGCTCAGGAGTCGCACCTTGGTGCCCGCACCGGAGCCCCGGTCCGCCTTCTGACCGGCTTGCGCAAGTTCTCTGGCACGACGATGATCCCCTGCCCAATAAGCCCTCAACGACTGGAACGACCGTGCCCAGGCTCGCAGTTTCGTGTGTCCGGTGACCGCCGCGCACTGCAACACGGCGCGAGCGTGGGTGGCAGCGGCGGAGCGGTCACCGAGGTCGAGTGACGCGTGTGCCGCAAGGCCGCCCAACCAACCTGCGATCACGTACAAGTGACGGGTCTGGTCCGGGTGTTGGCGACCCTCCAGCAACCGGAACACCTCGGCGCGAACGGTACAGATCTCCGGGATCAGCGCAGTCACAGGTCTGTTGACGAAGTCCCGGGCCAGTCGCTCGACGTCTGCCTCGAACTGTTCCAGGACAAGGGAGTTGACGTTGGTCTCGGCCGCGTACCGAACGAGCCGAGCGGAGAGTTCCGTGTCCGTACCAAGTCGCAGGCGGTCATCTGCCGGAGCCGGTAACGCTCCTGGTACAGCAGCCCTCTTCGGGTACAGGCCCAACTCTGCCTCGTCGGACACCTGGAACACCACGCACAAAGCTGCCCGGTAGTGACCGCAAGGCCAGGTGATGACTCCGCGCTCAAGGCGAGAGACCCAGTTCGCGTCGAGCCCCGGATCTCGCCCAGTGACGTCCAGGACCTGGGCGCACACGCGCTCCGCGACCTGGGGTTGAGTCCACCTACGCGCGAATCTCCGTCGGCGGAGAACCTCGTTGGCCATCTTCCCACCGTTCACCGGCCCGCATCAGGCAACAAGAGCGTAGCCAGGTTCTGCCGTCCGAGTGCCTACAACGTGCCCAGTGGAATGCCCTGGGAGCGGTTCGGCAGGCGGAGTTGACTGATCGGAGTCACTTTCGAGGAAAAGGGGCGCCATGTACGACCTCATCGCGAGTCCGTTTCTCCAGGACCACTTGATCTGCCGACCTGGCAGCGCCAAGGGCCTCAAAGTGCCCGCCAGGTTGTACGAGGAACTTCGGCAGGCCGGCCAAGCTCCCGTCCCGGAGTGGCTCCGAGAGGCCGCCTGGGAGCAGTGGGGTACGGATCTCGCGACTCGCCCCGTCGAGGAGGCGGTCTTGGTGCGTCAGCCGTCCGCGTACGGATACTGCCGGGCCTCGTACGAACTGAACCTGGGCTGCAATTACGACTGCGAGCACTGCTACCTGGGTCTGAAGAAATTCTCGGGCCTGAAGTGGCCACAGCGCATGCTGCTCCTGCGGAACATGCAGCAAGCAGGCGTGCTGTGGCTCCAACTGACCGGCGGGGAGCCGCTCATCGACCGGTTGTTCAAAGAGACGTACGAATACGCTTTCCGCCTCGGCATGATGCTGTCCATCTCGTCGAACGGCTCCCGGCTCCACGATCCGCGCATCCTTGACCTTCTCCGGAACAGGCGTCCGTATCGGCTGACCCTCAGCGTCTACGGAGCGAGCCCTGAGAAGTACGACGCGGTGACCAAGCGGCGTGGGTCCTTCAGGCTGTTCGAGCGAGGGCTCACGGCTGCCCAGGGCGCGGGCCTGCCGATCTCGTTGAACCTCATCGTCACGGAATCCAACGCCGACGAAACCGAGGCGATGAAGGTGTTCGCCCGGGATCGAGGACTGCCCCACAACGTGTTCACGAACATGGCCCCGACGATCTACGGCGGCGTCGAGACGGTGCTCACCCAGTCCGAGGAGCACCTGCGAACCCGTAAGCCCTTCAGCGGCTGCAACGCGGGACACACCTTCTTCCACGCCGACCCGCACGGCCTTGTGTCGATCTGCAAGGTCGGTCGTGACCAGCAGTTCAGCCTCGTCGAGCACGGTACGACGGGGCTCCGAAAACTGGGGGGCATCGCTGATTCCCTCCAGCTCCGGACGGGCGGATGCTCCGGCTGCCTCTTCGGACAGAACGGCACATGCGGTACATGCCGACCGCTCGCCAAGCTCTATCAGGAATCCGGAGCACCGTTGAGGAACTACTGCCGACACGGAGGTTTCTAGCCGTGCCTCGGCCCGAATCGAGAGAGGTGTCCCATGCCCGTCATCGACATCACGATCCAGCCCATCGCGCGGAACGACGTGAATCGGATCGAGTTCATCGACGACCTTGAGGTGATCGTCGAGTCCGAGAAGTGCTCGTGCAACGCGGGCGACGACGTGCCGTTCTAGGCGGCTGCCCGAAGGCGGGCCGGAGGGGGTCTCCTCCGGCCCGCCTTTCCCCTACTCAGACTGCCTTGCGCTGCATTCCCCACACAGGGTGGCCGTCTCGCTCCACGACACGCAGGACGTCGAAGCCCTGCGTCTTGTAGTAGTCCGCCAGCTGCGCCTCGGTCGTAACCCTGCGGACCCACGTCCGACCGTCACCGGCCGCCTTTTCCCGCGCCCAGTCGGCGATGCGGGCACCGAGCCGCTGGCCTCGGTAGAGAGGGTCGGTTACGGAGGAGGTGAGGACGTAGGAGGGTTCGTCGCGTTCGGCTTCGGTGAAGACGGTGGTGCCGGGTCTGTCGAGGAGGATCGTGCAGCCGACTACGGTGTCGTCCTTCTCCAGCACGTAGAACGGACATTGCTCCATGGCGGCGCGGGAGGCGACCTCTTCGGGTGTCTGCGGCCATGGGGAGTGTCCGTGAGCCTTCATCCACGCGAACCGGCGGGCCGTGAACTGGGCCACGGCCCGCTGATCGTCCGGGGTGCCTCTGCGGATGCGGAAGTGGTCCAACGTCCCTCCTGTTTCTCACGGAGGGCAGGGAGTGTAGCGAGTCAGAGGGTCGCGAGGAGGGCCGTGACCGCGGAGCGGGGGGAGAGGATGGCGGGGCCGTTGGCGGCCTTGCTGTCGCGGATGGCTATGAGGTCGTCGTACGGGGCGAGTTCGACGCAGTCGCCGTCTCCTCCTGATGCCGAAGCCTTCTGCCAGGCGGCATCGATCGTGGATGCGTCAGCGATGCTGTACTGCGACATTCCTATCCATCCTTGCGGTAATCATCGAGATGGCGCTCGATCAGTTTGAGCGACTCCGGCCCCCGGAGCGAGTCTGCCATCATCAAGTGCCTGAACAGCCTGCTGTACTCCTGCACTTGCTCCGTCTCCTCCAGGAACCTGGTGCTGAAGAAGCCCTCCAGGTAGACGACGTCGGGCTCCCAGCGTTGCGGGAACGAGAGGATGACGAACGGCCCGAACAAGGCGCCGTGCGACGGTGATTCTTCCGGCAGCACGTGGATGTTGATCGTGCCGGGGTAGTCCTTGGCCAGGCTCAGCAGCTGTTCGAGTTGGCCGGCCATCACCTCGGGCCCGCCGATGGCATGCCGGAACACCGACTCCGAGATGACACCCCAGAAGACCAGGGGACGGGGGCGGTCGAACACTTCGCGCCGCTTGTCCCGGATCTCAAGTCGCTCGCGGCGCTGCTCCTCGTCCATGCCGGGGAACTGCTGGTCGAGGATGGCCGCCGCGTATTCGCGCGTCTGCAACAGCCCAGGGATCAGCATGGTCTGGGTGTTGTACATCTCCGCCGCGTCCGACTCGTAGCCGATGAAGTCGGCGTACAACGGGCTCACGACCGAACGGATGTCGGTCTCCCAGCCTCGGACGTTCCCACGCCGACGCAGGTCGACGACGTAGCCGCGCAGGCTCCGGTCCTTGACTTCGTAGCGGTCGAGCAGAAGTTGCAAGTCGCTCTCGCTGACTCCGAGCTGGCCGGACTCGATGCGGCTCAACTTGGACTCGGGCCAGCCGAGTTCGCGGCAGATGACGGCCTGGCTGCCCTTCCTGCCGTTCTCCCTCAGACCGCGAAGGATGGACCCCAAACGGACCTGTCGCGCGGTCGGTTGCTTCATCCGGTTCGTCGCCATGGCTCACGCCCCCCTTTCCAGGTCTGACCAGCGATAGCAGACGCCGGAGCGCCCACACACCATACAACTCACCTACCACTCGAACGGGCGAACTTCCCCTACTGACTTGTGCAACCCAATCAATTGGCTACAACCTTGTAGCTATCAGTCGGCGTCACGCCGCCCGAAGGGACGTCAGCCATGTCCGAAACGTTCGCCGCCTTCCACTACCCCACCACCAAGCTCGCCGCCGCCCGCGCCCGCACGGACTGCCGCAAGTTCCTCCTCACCTGCGGCATCCCCGTGGACGACGACTTCACCGAGGAACTCACCCTCGTGGTCGATGAGTTGGTCAGCAACGCCGTCACCCACGGACGCGTACCCGGCACGACGGGGCGTCAGGTCCGGCTCACCGTCTCCCGTACCGACGACCTCTTTCGCGTCGAGGTCCGGGACACACAGAGCGACCGAATGCCGCAACCTTGCAAGGCCAGCCCCGACGACGAGAAGGGGCGAGGGCTCGCCCTCATCGAGTCGCTCGCCACCTCCTGGGGAGTCACCAGCGAGGTCATCGGCAAGACCGTGTGGGCCGAGAAGATCCTCCCCGCGCAGCGGGCCGCCGCCCTCCCCTAGAACCCTGCGGCCCGCACCCCCGGCAACGCGCCGCAGGACAGAGGCCCCCGGCACCCCCTTCTCGCCGGTCGAGCCTCCGCCGGCGCCCTGGGCGGTCCGCCCCGCCCGGGGTGTCGGTGTCAACCCCGTACCCCCCCACCCCCAAGCACACCGGAGCCGTACGCCCGTGAGGCGCCTCACCCGTCACCTGCTCGCCGCGCTGCTGTCATACCGGCGCCGCAGGCACACCCGCCCGCGTCATACCCGTAGTACCCCCTACGTCCACGACCCCTACGTCTCCCCCTCCCCCTACCGGACCCTCGGCCACTCCGCCCTACAACCCCACCCATTTGAACGCAATCCCCCCACCATCCGTGAACCAGGACAACCGCACACCCCCGGCGCCCCACCCCACCCCCCGGTGAAGCGCCCCCGAACGACAGGGGACCCCACGGTGTCGACACCCCCCGAACCCCCCGAGGACCCCCCGCACACCCGCGCGGCGAACCTCTACCGCGACTGGCTCATCCACGCCGCGTCCTGCAAGGACACGTGCCGCATGCAGGGCGTGGACTGCGAGGAAGCCCGGCACTTGAGGGAGGAGTACCGCGCGGCGAGCGACGCCGTCAGGGCGTTCCCGGAAGGCTGACCCGAACCCTCTCCCCCGTCTCCACACAACCCCCACCGGGTTACTTGACTTACGCAAGCTCCATCTGGTTGCGTAAGTAAAGCAAGTAGATGCTGCACTGAATCTCGACCCCACACGAGAAGCAGGAGACGCCCATGCACCGCGCCCTGATCGTCGGCGCCTCGGCCGCCGGACTCGCCGCCGCCGAGACACTCCGCCGCGAGGGCCACGAGGGGACGATCACCCTCGTCGGGGACGAGCCCCACGACCCGTACGACCGACCGCCTCTCTCGAAACAGGTACTGGCGGGCGAGTGGACGCCGGAGAGGGTGAGGCTACGTAGCTCTGAGGAGCTAGGCGGACTAGAGCTGAGGTTGGGGAGTCCCGCGACCTCTCTGGACACCGAGGCCCGCGTAGTACTTCTGGGGGACGGGTCAGAGGTCGAGTACGACGGACTCGTCATCGCCACCGGCGTACGGCCGAGGCGGCTCCCCGGCACCGGCCCCCAGCACGTGATGCGGACGCTGGACGACTCGCTGCGCCTGCGCGAACGCCTCGGCCCCGGCCGGCGTCTGGTGGTGGTCGGCGCTGGATTCCTCGGCGCGGAGGTCGCCGCCGTGGCCCGGAAGCTCGGCGCGGAGGTGGTCCTCCTGGAGCCCGCCCCCGTACCGCTGGCGCATGCCGTCGGGGAGGACGTCGGACGCGTGCTCACCGAGGCGCACCGGGAGCACGGGGTGGACCTGCGCTGCGGAGTGTCCGTCCAGGAGACCTGCGAGGGAGGGGTACGGCTCGCCGACGGGACGGAGATCGAGGCGGACGACGTCCTCGTGGCCATCGGGTCGCTGCCCAACACCGAGTGGCTGGAGAGCAGCGGACTCGCCCTGGACTCCGGCGTCGTCTGCGACGAGCACTGCGCCGCCGCCCCCGGCGTGTACGCCGCCGGTGACGTCGCCCGCTGACACAACCCCCTCTTCGGCACGCCGATGCGCATCGAGCACCGGACGAACGCCGCCGAGCAGGGCATGGCCGCCGCCCGGAACCTCCTGAACCCCGGCTCCCCCAAGCCCTTCGCGCCGGTGCCGTACTTCTGGTCGGACCAGTACGACATGAAGGTGCAGGCGTTCGGCTACCTGCGCGAGCACGACGAGGTCGCCGTGGTGGACGGCTCGCTCGCGGAGCGCCGGTTCATCGCCGCGTACCGCAAGGGCGACCGCCTCGTCGGCGCGCTCGGCGTGGGCATGCCGCCCAGGGCGATCCGGCAGTGGCGGCAGTCCATCGCCGTGTCGGCGGCGTGGGGGGACGCGGTGGCGTCCGTCTGACGACCCCCTCCCCGCACACGCCGAGTACCCCCTGAGACCCGTACCAGTACCCCGTACCCGTACGGCGTAATACCCCTCCCCCCTACCCCCCACACGCAAGGAGCTCCCCCCACCATGACCACCACCGACGAAGTAGTACCCGCCTACCCCTTCGACCAGCCCCAGGCCCTCCAGCCGCCCCGCGAGTGGGCCGAGGCCCGGCAGGGGTGCCCCGTCGCCCATGTCCGGATGCCCAGCGGCGACGTCGTCGGGCTGGTCACCGGGTACGACGACGCCCGTGCCCTCCTCTCAGACCCCCGCTTCAACCGCCGCCTCGACAAACCCGGCGCCGCGAAGACCTCGAACACCGAGGACGGCGGGCTGTTCAGCCGGGAGAACGAGGCGACGTCATCGATGATGGGCGAGGGCCACCGCCGCTACCGGCGCCTGCTGACCTCGGCGTTCACGGTGAAGAAGATGGAGCTGTGGCGCCCGCGCATCCAGGAGATGACGGACGAACTCCTCGACGGCGTCATCGCCAAGGGCGGCCCCGTCGACCTGCGCACGGAGTTCGCGCTCCCGCTCCCCGTCCGGGTCATCTGCGCGCTGGTCGGCGCCCCCGCGAGCGACCAGGACAGGTTCGCGCACTGGTCCGAGGTCATGATGACGACGACCAAGTACACGCAGGCCGAAGTCGACGAGGCGCTACGGGAGTTCGGCGCGTACGCCTCCGCGCTGGTCGAGGAGAAGCGCGCGAATCCGCAGGGCGACCTGATCAGCGAGCTGACGCAGATCTCGGACAGCGAGGACGGCCGGCTCAGCCACGCGGAGCTGGTACAGACGGTCGTCGGTCTGCTGCTGGCGGGCCACGAGACCACCTCGAACATGATCGCCAAGATGACGGCCCTGCTCCTCGCGGACCGCGCGCTGTACGAGGCGATCGTCGACGACCCCTCGCTCGTGCCCGGCGCCGTCGAGGAGTCGCTGCGGCTCGACCCCGTCGGCGGGCTCGGCATCCCGCGCTTCATCACGGAGGACATCGAGGTCGGCGGCGAGCCGGTGCCGGCCGGGACGACCCTGTTCGTCAACCTCAGCGCCGCCGACCGCGACGAGCGCAAGTTCGAGGACCCCGACAGCTTCGACCTCCGCCGCGCCAACGCCCAGCAGCACCTGGCGTTCAGCGCGGGCCCCCGCTTCTGCGTCGGCCAGACCCTGGCGCGCGTCGAGCTCCAGGTCGTCCTCGCCAGCTTCGTACGGCGCCTGCCGGAGCTGCGGCTGCGGGACGAGCCGGAGTCGCTCAGCATCCGTACGGGGGTTGTGGCGACCGGCCTCGACGAGCTGTGGGTCACCTGGTGAACCGCGCCGAATCAACGACCTGATCCCCCCACGCGTACGAAGAAGGAACGCCCACCATGAAGATCACCGTCGACGAAGAGCTGTGCTGCGCGAGCGGTCTGTGCACCGTCCAGGCGGCCGAGGTGTTCGACCAGGACGATGACGGAATCGTCATCCTCCTGAACGAGGCGCCGGGACCTGAGCACTACGACGCAGCTCGGGAGGCCGCCGCGGTCTGCCCGGCCGCAGCCATCCGCATCACCGAGTGACCACGCGAGAGTCGTAGCTCTCCGGTATTAACCGGTTACTACCTCGCCACACTCCCCCGCATCAGCGCCCGGATCGGATGCCACAGCTCCATCGACCCGTCGGTCCGCCATATCAGCCCGTCGGGATGGTGGAGCACGGCCGTGATCTCGTCCGGCGTGGGGGGCGCGGTGTTACCTCTCAGGTACACCGCGCGCAGACCGAGGTTGCGCAGCCGGGTCAGGGCCCGGGCCCGGTTCGCGGCGTGGACCAGGACCCGTACGACCGCGTCGGCGGCGGCCGGGCTGGGCAGGTTCACGGCCACCACGACAGTGCCCGAGGGCAGCTTCGAGAAGCCTCCTGTGGCCATGCGGTCATACCCCCGTGCGGGTCGGTGTCAATAAGAGGTCCACAGGAGGCACCTAAACACGATCGGCGGCAACCCGCCAGGGGGTTGCCGCCGATACGCTTCTGACCTGCGATGATGCCGACTACTTCGTCGAGGGGCCGACCTTCACGGTGACCGTCTTGCCGCTCAGCGGCTCGTTGACGATCTTGATGGAGGTGTTGGTGTCAGTGATTTTGACACCGGCGTACGGGTTCGACTCGTCGTAGTAGCTGGAGCGGCCGTCGTCGAAGACCGGGACGCCCGCGCGGGCCTTGATCGTCGTCGGGACGCTCGCCTTGTGGAGGGTGATCCGGTCCGTCGGGTACCAGCTGAAGGTGGAGTCGAACGCCTGGATGCGGTTGCGCATCAGGGTGCCGTCGGACCACTTCAGCGGGGCGGGGTGGGCGTCCACCGGAAGGACCAGACCGGTGCCCGGGTGGGCGCTGGTGTTGTTGTCCTTCTGCGAGGTGTCCCACTTCCAGATGAGCAGACCGTTCTGGTACGGGTAGTGCTCGACCCAGTCGGGGCGCGTGTCGCTGAACCCGAAGTTGTAGGGGCCTACCTTCAGGGTCTTGTCGTACGACACGTACTGGCGGTTCTCGGCCAGGTAGTACTGCGCGTAGCTGTCCGAGATGGACGCGCCGACCCGCGAGAAGCCGTTCGCGGTCCACGCGGCGTCCGCGCTCTCCGCGTCGTCGGCGAAGACCGTAGCCCCGTCAGCCTTCAGAGTGATCTGGTCGGCCGTGAAGCCCTTGAGGGCCACGCCGCCGTCCGACTGGTACCGGAAGCGCAGGGAG
This sequence comes from Streptomyces sp. 4F14, assembly GCF_048159485.1. NCBI lineage: Bacteria > Bacillati > Actinomycetota > Actinomycetes > Kitasatosporales > Streptomycetaceae > Streptomyces > Streptomyces sp. 4F14. The sequence continues at coordinate 30,320 of NZ_JBLRVY010000053.1, read as the reverse complement.
ACCTGCTTGCCGGCGTACGCGTCGAGCGAGTACGTCAGCTTCTGGTAGGCGTCGACCGAGCCCGTGAGGGCCGGACGGCCGCTGCCGTCGCGCGGGATCGCGGTGCCGTCGGCGAGGGTGCCGTCGACCGGGACGTAGCTCGCGCCGCCGTCCGTGGAGACCTCGACGTACGCGTAGTCGAAGTCCTTCTCGATGTCCCACCAGGCGTCCAGGGACAGCGAGGCCGAGGACTTGCCGGTCAGGTCGACCGCGCGGGTCAGGGTGTTGCGCAGGTCGTTGCCGCTGCCGCTCCACCACTGCGTCGAGCCCTGGGCGGGCGGCACGATCTCCGTCGTGACCTGCTTCTCGGGCAGCTGGACGACGACGGCCTGCGGGTCCTTGGTGTTGTACTCGGCGACGCCCAGCTTGTGCGTCGACTTGACGCCCGCCTTGGCCACCTCGTAGTCCAGCCAGCCCAGTTGGAGCTTGTCCCAGGCGTTCATGTCGCCGGGCAGGTCGCCGATCTGGCTCTTGCCGGTGCCGAGCCAGGAACCGGACGACATCAGCGTCCAGAAGCCGGTGGAGTTCTCGCCGCCGTCGGTGTCGTAGTGGTCCGGCAGACCGAGGTCGTGGCCGTACTCGTGGGCGTAGACGCCGAGTCCGCCGTTCTCGGGCTGGATCGTGTAGTCGCCGACCCAGATGCCGGTGTCGCCGATCTGGGCGCCGCCGAGCTTGTTGCCCGCGGGACCGGTCACGCCCGAGTCGGTGGAGAAGGCGTACCAGCGGTGCGCCCAGATCGCGTCGGTGCCCTGCGCGCCGCCGCCCGCGGACTCGTCCTCGCCGGCGTGCACGATCTGGAAGTGGTCGATGTAGCCGTCGGGTTCGTTGAAGTTCCCGTCGCCGTCGAAGTCGTAGCGGTCCCACTGGTCGTACCCGGCGAGCGTCGCCTTGATGACCGCGTCGGAGACCCCGGCGGCCTTCTGGCCGGCGACCCACGCGTTGACGCCGTCCTGAACGGCGTACCAGGCGCCCTGTGGTGCGAGGTTCGAGCCGTAACGGGCCTCGTTGTAGGGGACCTTGACCCAGTCCTGGACGGTGCCGTCGACCGAGTAGCGGCCCGAGGACTGCTTCTCGTAGTACGTCTTCACCGAGGCGTTGCCGTCGCCGAAGTACAGGTCCTGGAAGTGCTCGCGGTTGTAATCGGCCTGCCAGGCCGTCGAGTTGTCGACCGCGCGGTCGGGCTGGGCGATCTGGTTGTGCAGCGGGCCGGGGGTGCCGCCGTAGCGGGGGTCGGTCTGGTCGCCGAACTCGACGAGGATCGTGAAGATCTTGTCGGTCTTCTCGCGGCCCAGCTCGACGTACTTGCCCTCGCCCTTGCGGCTCTTGAGCTGGACGACCTTCGAGCCGTCGCGGTTCTTGACCGCCGCCTCGCCGGATATCACCTGCTTCAGGGCCTCTTCGCGCTGCGCCGCCTGCGTCTTGCTGAGCGGGCCGTCGAAGTCGTGCTCGTGTGCTTCGGCCGGCTGCGGGTCGTGCCGGTCCACCGCCGGGGCCGCCGCAGGGCCGTTGTCGGCCGCCTGAGCCACGGCGAACGTCGAGAACGTGGCCGAGGCCGCCGCGAGGGCGACCGTGATGGCGGCCGTTCTGAACGTCCAGGATCTACTGGTCACTTCTTGTCCTCCCCTGCACGCGCCCGATCCGTGCAGGGGGTGACATGGGCATGACATAGGACATGCCGGATCTGCGCACGGGGATACGCGTGTTAGCCAAGTGCCGTCATTTGACTACTGCTTGAGAAGAAAAGACAGACCTTGACTCGACCATGGAATGTGCACTATTAGAAGCTGGCGTTCGCATTGCGGACACATGACTGTCACATCGCGGGCGCGTGCTCCGACCCGAACACCTGTCGTCATGACTCCGTGCGCCCCCTGTGCTCCGGGCCCGTGCGTCAGGTCACGCTTACCGTTCGTTCCTCTCGGGCATGCACGCGATTAGAGTCGAGATCTCCCCCGCATCCGAGGACACGATTGCCATGCCTCGTCCGACTGTCGCACAGCTCACGTACGGTACTTGCACCGTCATTCTTTCGACGCTGGCCATGCTGCTGCTGTCAGAGACCAGTTCGGGTCCAGGTGTCGCGGTGATCGCCGTCGCGGCCCTCGCCCTCGGCCTGCTCGTCGCCCTGACGGTACCGACCAGGGCGTCCCGCACGGCGCGCGCCGCCTCTCCGGTGGTGGCCCGTTCCGCGGCCGAACGACCGGCGAAGGAGCCGGTGGCACCCTAGATCTTCCTGAACGACACAGGAGAGGGCCCGAGTTGAGACACTCGGGCCCTCTCCTGTGCTGTACGGGAGGCCAGTTGACCCCGGGGCGCTAGACGCTCACCACGACCGTCTTCGCCACCTTGTCGTGCAGGCCCTGCTTGTAGGGCTTGTCGAAGTAGCTCCAGCCGCCCGAGATCGCCGTCCACACACACGCGCAGCAGAACGCGAACGGGATCCACAGGACGGCCGCCCGCGCGAGGGACGTCTGCATCGACGGGTTGGTGCCGTTGTCGAGGTTCGCGACCCGCATGCCGAGCCACTTCTTGCCCAGGGTCTGGCCGGTGCGGGCGGTCAGGACGGTGTCGTAGGCCATGTAGAGGACGGCGGCGACCAGCGACTGCCAGAAGGACCTGCCGAAGTCGACGTCGTCGCCGCTCATGTCGTACTCGTTGACGCGGAACGCCCAGGTGAGCAGGGCGACGACCGCGCCGACGAGGATCATGTCGACGATCCTCGCCAGGGTGCGCTTACCGCTGGGGGCCAGTGCGGGCATCCCCGCGAGGGGGTCGTTGCCGTGCGGAGCGCCGCCGTAGGGGTCGTTGCCGTAGGGACCTCCCTGGTAAGGGGTACCTGAGGGGTACCCCGGAGGGGGCTGCTGATTCCCGTAGGGGTCGCCGCCCTGTGACTGGCCGTACGAGGGCGGCTGCTGCTTCCTGAACGGGTCTTCTTCCGGTGGCTGTCCGCCGGAGCCGGGGGGCGGTTCGGTGGTCATGGCCCGAGTGCACCGCGAAGCGCCCGGCTCCGCATCCGGCGGAAGGCCGTACGAGGGACCGAGTCGGGTAGTCCTCGGGTACTACGGGGTCATCCCGCCACGAACGTATGTGCGGCCTTGTCGTGCCAGCACTGGCGCCAGGGCTTGTCGAACACGCCCCAGACGACGCCCACGACCCCGACGACCAGGAGCCCCGGCACGCTGTATACGAGCCAGCGGCGCAGGGCGGCGCCGAAGCTCGGGGGCTCGCCGCCCTCGATGTCCCGCACCTCCAGGCCGAACAGCTTCTTGCCGAGGGTGCGGCCCCACTTCGCGGTGGGCAGCGCCTCGTACAGGACCCCGAAGACCAGCAGGACGGCGAGGACGATACCGAGGTAGGCGGAGGTCGTGCCGTCCAGGAACCAGACGGTGACCGTACGGCCGGAGAGCTTCGCCTCGTCGATCTTCGCGTTCACGTGGTCGACGGCCCTGGTGCCCAGGGGGACCGCCGCCGCACCGGTGACGGCCGCCAGGAGCAGGGTGTCGACCAGGCGGGCCGCGAAGCGCTTGCCGAGGCCGGCCGGGCGGGCCGCCGCCTGACGCCGGGCGGCGGCCTGGAAGACGTCCTCGACCGGGGGGCGCCACGGGGTGACCGGCTGCTGCTGCTCGTCGGCGGCGAGCTGGTGCACCTGCTGCGCCCAGGAGTGCTGGCCGGGGGCGGGGAGGGGGGAGTCGTCGGGCTGGTTCGCGAAGGCGGGGGCGGGGACCGTGATGCCGGGGGTGCGAGGGGGGGTGGGGGTACTACCGGGGGACGCCGGGAAGGGCGTCCGCGCGCCGGGGGCACCGGACGTAGGGGGGGTACCGGGAGCCCCTGGAGCCGTGCCGCCGGGGCGGGACGTCGTCGTACCGCCCGTAGTACCCGCACCGGCCCCCTGCGCCGCCGCGGCTCGCTGCGCCGCCGCCTTCCCCGCGCCGAAGCCCGGTTTGCCCGACGCCGGAGCGGAAGCCGAGGCCGCCGACGGGGCAGGGGTCGTCCCCCCGGAGGGACCCGCGCTCCCCCGCTGCTCCCCCGTGCGCGGGACCGGCGCACGGAAGGTGACCGTCCCGTAGTCGCCGTCGGAACCGGACTCATGCTCGGCGGGTGGCTCGGCGGAAGTACTAGTACCTGAGGACTGCCCGGGAACCCTGGGGTCCCTGGGCGTACGGGGGTCCGGGGACTGCGGGGAGCCCCAGGAGACGCGGCGGTCCTGGTCGCCGCCGAAGCCGGACTGGCGGGCGGCGTCGGCGGCCCAGGCGGAGGCGGGCTCGGCGGGGGCGGGGTCCTCGTCGAAGAAGTGCGGGCCGGTCTCCTCGACGGCGGGCACCGGCCGGGCTTGCGCTGCGCCCGCCGGGGGCGTGAGCGGGCGGCCGTCGGACGGGGCCGGGCGGCTGGTACCCGGTACCCAGGCGGCACCGTTCCAGTACCGGACGTACCCGGGGATGGACGGGTCCGGGTAGTAGCCCTCGCGGGGCCTGTCGTCGCCGGGGGCCGGAGTTGGGGCGCTCATGTCCGTCGTCCCGCTATCTGCTCGGAGGTGGGCTGGGGGGCTTGCTGTTCATCTCCGTGGACGGATCATCCACGGAGACGGATGAGGACATCCACATCTATCAGACCCGCGCGCGGCCCATCACCAGTCCGTCGGTACCGGTCCCGTTGCGGACGGGCTCGCACACCGCCTTCACCCGTTCGGAAAAAACTTCTCCGAACCCGCGTAATGCTTCGGCGCCGAGCCGCTCTCTCCTCGCGTGGGCCCACTCCGGGCCGCCCAGAGAGGAGTACGACATGCACCCCACCGTGGTCGAACGGGAGCTGGAACTGAAGCTGGTCCTGTCGCCGGAGCGCAGCATCCCGGTGCCGGCGCGGCTGAGCTACCGCTCGGACGACCCCTTCGCGATCCACGTCACCTTCCACATCAACTCCATGCAGCCGGTCAACTGGACGTTCGCCCGCGAGCTTCTCGTCGAGGGCGTCTTCCGGCCCTGCGGCCACGGCGACGTCCGGGTGTGGCCCACGAAGGTCGACGGCCGCAGCGTGGTCCTGATGGCCCTCAGCTCCCCCGACGGCGACGCCCTCCTCGAAGCGCCCGCCGCCCAGATCTCCGCCTGGCTGGAGCGCACGCTGCGGGTGGTCCCGCCGGGCTCTGAGGGCGAGCGGCTCGGCCTCGACGACGGCCTCGCCGAGCTGCTCGCCGTCACCCCGGCCGACGACCTGTGGCTGCGCGACCCGTGGCCGTCGGACGAGTCGAAGGACGGCGAGTGAGCGGTACTACGAGTAGTACGACGTACGAGGTACCCCTTCGCGTCCCTCTGAAGGGGTACGACCTTGTCCGTGCCGGGCTCGGGCGGCCCGTCTCAGAACAGCTTCCCGGGGTTGAGGATCCCCTGCGGGTCGAAGACGTCCTTGATCCGGCGCTGCATCTCCAGCCCCACGGGTCCAAGCTCCCGGGCCAGCCACTCCTTCTTGAGGACGCCGACGCCGTGTTCGCCCGTGATGGTCCCGCCGAGTTCGAGGCCCAGCGCCATGATCGCGTCGAAGGACTCGCGGGCCCGGCGGGACTCGTCGGGGTCGGTGGCGTCGAAGCAGACGGTGGGGTGGGTGTTGCCGTCACCGGCGTGGGCGCAGACGCCGATGGTGAGCTTGTGCTCCTCGGCGATGCGCTCGACGCCTTCGAGCAGGTCGGCGAGGCGGGAGCGCGGCACGCACACGTCGTCGATCATCGTCGTGCCCTTGACCGCCTCCAGCGCGTTGAGGGCCAGCCGGCGTGCCTGGAGGAGGAGTTCGGACTCGGCGGCGTCCTCGGCGGGGACGACCTGCGTGGCGCCGGCGGCCTCGCAGAGCGCGCCCACGGCGGCGAGGTCGGCGGTGGGGTCGGCGGTGTCGAACGCGCACATGAGGAGCGCCTCGGTGGTCTCCGGCAGCCCCATGTGCGCGAGGTCGTTGACGGCCTTGACGGTGGTCCGGTCCATGAGTTCGAGGAGGGAGGGCAGGTGCCCGGCCTCCATGATCGCGCAGACGGCGTCACAGGCGGCCCGCCCCGAGGCGAACTCGGCGGCGAGCACGAGCTGTTGAGGCGGCTGGGGCTTCAGCGCGAGGGTGGCGCCCACGACGATCCCGAGCGACCCCTCGGAGCCGACGAACAGCCGCGTCAGGTCGTACCCGGCTACCCCCTTGGCGGTACGCCGTCCGGTGGACATCAGCCGGCCGTCCGCGAGGACCACGTCGAGACCGAGGACGTACTCCGCCGTCACCCCGTACTTGACGCAGCACAGCCCGCCGGAGGCCGTGCCGATGTTGCCGCCGATCGTGCACATCTCCCAGCTGGAGGGGTCCGGCGGGTAGTACAGGCCGTGCTCGTTGACCGCGCGGGAGAGCGTCGCGTTGATCACGCCCGGTTCGACGACGGCGATCCGGTCGACCGGGTTGATCTCCAGGATGCGGTCCATCTTGACGAGGGAGAGGACCACGCAGTCCTCGGAGGCGTTGGCCCCGCCGGAGAGTCCGGTTCTGGCCCCCTGGGGTACTACGGGTACCCCCAGCTCGGTGGCGACCCGCATGACGTGCTGGACCTGCTCGACGGTCCGGGGCAGTACTACGACCGCGGGGGTACCGGCCGGGCAGAAGCTGGCCATGTCGTTGGCGTAGGAGGCGGTGACGTCGGGGTCGGTGAGGAGCGCTTCGGCCGGGAGGCCGTCGCGGAGTCGGGCGAGAAGACCATCGGAACGGCTCATGATCACAGCCTCGCACCCGGGGCCATCGGTGTGAACCCCGCCGCACGAGCCATCGGGTGACGTGATGTGTTCGTCGTATGGACGCACAGTGAGCGCATGCACGGGACAACCCAGGGAATCAGCGCAGAAACCGGTGCGGAGAACGGTACGGAGAACGCCGTCCGGACCCCACGACGCCGCCGCCCCCGGCTCCTCACCCTCCTCGCCACCGCCCTCACCCTCACCGGCGGCGCCCTCCTCTTCCTCCCCGGCGAGTCCGCCCCCGTCCGCCGCGCCCCCGCCCCGGCGCCCGGCGCCCAGGCGCACACGGCCGTCACCACCGGCATGGCGGCGGCCCTCCCCGACCTGACGACGCTGATCGGCGAGCGCGAGGCGTTCGTACGGCGTCACCCCGGCGACGCGCCCGCGTGGGCCGTGCTCGGGGCGGCGTACGTGGAACGCGGGCGTAGGACCGCGGAGGTAACCGTCTACTACCCCAAGGCCGAGCACGCCCTGCGCACCTCCCTGCGCGCGGCCCGTACCGCCGACGCGCTCACCGGTCTCGCCGCCCTCGCGGGCGCCCGCCGGGACTTCCGGGGCGCGAAGGAGTGGGGCGAGGCGGCGGTGAAGGCGGCCCCGAAGCGCTGGACGGCGTACGGCCCGCTGATCGACGCGTACACCGGCCTCGGCGACTACAAGAAGGCCCGCGCAACCCTGGAGAAGCTCATGGAGCTGCACTCGGGACCGGCCGTCCAGGCGAAGGCGTCGGCGGTGTACCGGGATCGGGGCTGGCGCGAGGACGCGGCGGCCGTCCTGTACGACGCGTCGGCGCGGGCGAACTCCCCCGCCGAACAGGCCGCGTTGCTGACCCAGGCCGGTCAACTCTCCTGGGAGCGCGGCGACTTCCCTGATGCGCTACGGCACTTCCAGCAGGCCGTCCGCCTCGACCCCGACCAGCGCGCGGCCCAGGCCGGCGAGGGCAGGACGCTCGCCGCACTGGGCCGCACCGCGGAGGCGCTCGCCGCCTACAAGTCCGCGCTCGCCGGCCAGCCGCTGCCCGAATACGCCCTGGAGCTGGGCGAGTTGTACGAGTCACTGGGCCTGACCGAACAGGCCCACGCCGAGTACGAGGTGCTGCGCGCCCGGATCCGCCAGGACAGCGCGGCCGGAGTGAACGACGCGTTGCTGCTGGGCCGGTTCGAGGCCGGCCACGGCGATCCGGAGGAGGCGGTGACCCGGCTGCGCGCCGAGTGGCGCCGCCAGCCGGGCATCGCGGTCGCCGACGCGCTGGGCTGGGCCCTGCACCGGGCGGGGCAGGGCAAGAAGGCCCTCTGGTACGCGTCGATCGCGACGGACGGCACGAAGGGCGGCGGGGTGCGCAGCGCCTCGTACCTGTTCCACCGGGGCGTCATCGAGCGGGAGTTGGGGAAGTACGGGCCCGCGCGCAGGCACCTCCAGAACGCGTTGCGGATCAACCCGAGGTTCTCGCCGCTGTGGGCGCCCCAGGCGCGGGCCGCCCTGGAGGCGCTGGGTGAGCCGCCGGACGTGCCCGTGCCCAAGTCCCGCAAGCGGTGAGCCGGTTACAGGTTTCCGCGCTTGGCCTGTTCGCGTTCGATGGCTTCGAAGAGGGCCTTGAAGTTGCCCTTGCCGAAGCCCATCGAGCCGTGGCGTTCGATGAGTTCGAAGAACACGGTCGGGCGGTCCTGGACCGGCTTGGTGAAGATCTGGAGCAGGTAGCCGTCCTCGTCGCGGTCGGCGAGGATCTTCAGCTCCCGCAGGGTGTCGAGGGGGACGCGGGTGTCGCCGACCCACTCGCCGAGGGTGTCGTAGTAGGAGTCGGGGGTGTCGAGGAACTGGACTCCCGCCGCCCGCATGGCCGTTACCGTCGCGACGATGTCGTTGGTGTTGAGGGCGATGTGCTGGACGCCCGCGCCGCCGTAGAACTCCAGGTACTCGTCGATCTGGGACTTCTTCTTCGCGAGCGCCGGTTCGTTGATGGGGAACTTGACCTTCAGGGTGCCGTCCGCGACGACCTTCGACATGAGGGCGCTGTACTCGGTGGCGATGTCGTCGCCGACGAACTCCTTCATGTTGGTGAAGCCCATGACCCGGTTGTAGAAGCCGACCCACTCGTTCATCCGGCCGAGTTCGACGTTGCCCACGCAGTGGTCGACCGCCTGGAACATGCGCTGCGCGGGCGCCTCGACGAGGGGGGCAGCCGGCTTGAACCCGGGGAGGTACGGGCCGTCGTAGTCCTTGCGCTCGACGAGGGTGTGGCGGGTCTCGCCGTAGGTGGCGATCGCGGCGAGGACGACGGTGCCGTGCTCGTCCTTGAGTTCGTACGGCTCGGCGAGGGAGCGGGCGCCGTGCTCGACGGCGTAGGCGTGGGCGCGGCGGGCGTCCGGGACCTCGATCGCGAGGTCGATCACGCCGTCGCCGTGCGCGGCGACGTGGTCCGCCAGGAAGCGGCCCCGGTCCGTCGTGGGGCGGACGACGGAGGTGAACACGAAGCGGGCGGAGCCGCTCTCCAGGACGTAGCTCGCGGTCTCGCGGCTGCCGTTCTCCGGTCCGGAGTAGGCGGCCAGGCGCATGCCGAAGGCGGTGGAGTAGTAGTGCGCCGCCTGCTTGGCGTTGCCGACGGCGAAGACGACCGCGTCCATCCCCTTGACCGGGAAGGGGTCGGCCTGCCGGGCGGTGTCGGGAATGTGGTGTGTGGTCTGCGTCATACCTCAGGGTCGCTCCGGGCTCACAAGGTGCGCAATGGTTCACGAATCGGCTGGACAATATGCTCGGTACTAGAGCTCTAGTACCGCCCCTTCTGTACAGGATGACCATCGAGGAGACCGGGCCATGGGGATCGACCGGCTGGACGGGCGGATCATCGCGCTGCTGGCGCGCGAGCCGCGGATCGGGGTGCTGGAGATGTCCCGGCGGCTCGGGGTGGCGCGCGGGACGGTCCAGGCACGCCTGGAGCGGCTTACGTCGAATGGAGTCATCCGCGGATTCGGCCCCGAGGTCGATCCGGCGGCGCTCGGCTACCCGGTGACGGCGTTCGCGACGCTCCAGATCCGCCAGGGCCAAGGCCCTGCGATCCGGGCGCACTTGAGCGGCGTGCCGGAGGTCCTGGAGCTGCACACGACGACCGGCAGCGGGGACATGCTGTGCCGGCTGGTCGCGCGGTCCAACGCGGATCTCCAGCGGGTGATCGACCTGGTTGTCGGTTTTGATGGCATCGTCCGGGCCTCCACCGCGATCGTGATGGAGAACCCGGTGCCGCTGCGGATCATCCCGCTGGTGGAGGAGGCGTCCCGCGAATGAGCTGAGGTGAACGTGCGTGAGCTTCTGGGAGTACCTCGACAACCGGCATCAGCAACTGCTGACCGACGCGTTGCAGCACGCCAGCGCGGTCTTCCAGTGCATGCTGCTCGCCACCGTCATCGGGGTCCTGATCGGGGTGCTCACCTACCGCAGCGAGTGGGCGGGCAACCTCGCGACCAGCGCGACGGCGACCATTCTGACGATCCCCTCGCTCGCCATGATCGGCCTGCTCGTCCCCGTGGTGGGACTGGGGGTACCCCCCACGGTCGTAGCTCTCACGTTGTACGGGCTGCTCCCCGTCGTGCGTAACTCCATCGTCGGACTCCGTGGGGTGGACCCCTCGCTGGTGGACGCCGCGAAGGGCATCGGCATGTCCCGGCCGGCCCGGCTGGTGAAGGTCGAGCTGCCGCTCGCCTGGCCGCCGATCCTGACCGGGATCCGGGTCGCGACGCAGATGCTGATGGGCATCGCCGCGATCGCCGCGTACGCCTCGGGTCCGGGGCTCGGCAACGAGATCTTCCGGGGGATCGCCTCCCTCGGCAGCAAGAACGCGCTCAACCAGGTCCTCGCCGGCACGCTCGGGATCGTCGTCCTGGCGCTGCTGTTCGACGCCGCGTACGTCGTCGTCGGGCGGCTCACGATTCCGAGGGGGATCCGTGTCTGAATCCTTGGGTGCCTCGATCGAGCTGGAGAACCTCTCCAAACGCTATCCGGGCAACCCCAACCCGTCCGTCGACAACGTGAACATGGAGATCAAGGCGGGCGAGACGGTCATCTTCGTCGGCCCCTCCGGCTGCGGGAAGTCGACGACGCTGAAGATGATCAACCGGCTGATCGAGCCGTCCGGCGGGCGGATCCGGATCGGCGGCGAGGACGTCACCGACATCGACCCGGTGAAGCTGCGCCGCAAGGTCGGGTACGCGATCCAGTCGTCCGGCCTCTTCCCACACCTGACGGTCGCTCAGAACATCGCGCTGGTACCGAAAATGGTGGGCTGGCCGAAGGGCCGGATCAAGGCGCGGGTCGAGGAGATGCTCGACCTCGTCGGGCTCGACCCGGGCGAGTTCCACGGGCGCTATCCACGGCAGTTGTCCGGCGGACAGCAGCAACGCGTGGGCGTGGCACGGGCGTTGGCGGCCGATCCGCCGGTCCTGCTGATGGACGAGCCGTTCGGCGCGGTCGACCCCATCACCCGCGACCACCTTCAGGACGAACTCATCCGGCTCCAGCACGAGTTGCACAAGACGATCGTCTTCGTGACCCACGACTTCGACGAGGCGATCAAGCTCGGCGACCGGATCGCGGTGCTGCGCGAGCGGTCCCACATCGCGCAGTTCGACACGCCGGAGGCGATCCTCACCAACCCCGCCGACGACTTCGTGTCCGGGTTCGTCGGCGCCGGTGCGGCGCTCAAGCGGCTCAACCTCACGCGCGTACGGGACGTGCCGATCACCGACTATCCGACGGTCACCGTCGACGACCCGCTCCAGGTGATTTTCAACAAGCTGCGCGACAGCGGGACCAACGAGATCCTCCTCCTCGACAAGCGCGGCCGGCCCTACAAGTGGCTGCGGCGCGGGGACTTGATGCGCGCGAAGGGGTCGCTCGCGCGGGCCGGGACGCTCGTCAACGACACGGTCACGCGGGACGCGACGCTGCGGGACGCGCTGGAGGCCGTCCTCACCGACAGTTCGGGGCGGACCGCCGTCACCGGGCGGCGCGGGGAGTACACGGGTGTCGTCGACATGGAGACGCTGATGAACTCCGTGCACGAACTCCTGGAGGCCGACCGGCTCGACGCGATGGAGCACCAGCACGAGCTGGAGGAGACGCGGGCGGAGCGGACGCACGCCGAGCAGGAGGGCGGCGGCGGGGAGGTGAAGGCGTGAGCACTCCCGAGGCGGGCTCCCGCGAGGCCGGGGCTGAGCCCGGAGCCGAGACCGGCATCGACACCGACGCCGGTCCCGGGGCGCCCGCGTCCGGTGCGGCCCAACCCCGCGTCAGCTGGCCCAAGTTGACCGTCCTGCCCGGCTTCCTCGTCGCCCTCCTGCTCGGCACCTGGCTCTGGTTCCAGCAGGCCGACCTGGACCCGATCTCCGAGAACGCGCTCTCGGGCGGCCAGGTCTCCAAGGCGCTGTGGCAGCACGTCCGACTCACCGCGATCTCCACGTTCTTCGTGCTCGTCATCGCCATCCCGCTCGGCGTCCTGCTCACCCGCGGCGCGCTGCGCAGGGCCGCGCCCGTCGTCATGGCGATCGCCAACATCGGCCAAGCCACCCCGGCCATCGGCCTGTTGGCGCTCCTCGTGATCTGGCTCGGCATCGGCGAGAAGGCCGCGCTGATCGGCATCATCGCGTACGCCGTCCTGCCGGTCCTCTCCAACACGATCGCCGGGCTGCGCGCGAACGACCCGACCCTCCTGGAGGCCGCGCGCGGCATCGGCATGTCCCCCCTCGGCGTCCTCACCCGCGTCGAACTCCCCCTCGCCGTACCGCTGATCCTCGCGGGCGTGCGGACCGCGCTCGTCCTCAACGTCGGTACGGCCGCGCTCGCGACGTTCGGCGGGGGCGGCGGGCTCGGGGTGCTGATCACCGCCGGGATCACCAACCAGCGTATGCCCGTACTGGTGTTGGGCTCGATCCTCACGGTGGCGCTCGCGCTGCTCGTGGACTGGCTGGCGTCCATCGCCGAACTCCTGTTGCGGCCACGGGGATTGGAGACGGGACGATGAGACGCGGGCTGTGTGTTCTGCTGTCGGCGGCGCTGCTGTCGGCCTGCGGGCTGACGTCCGGCTCCCCCATGGTCGACGACGTCGAACCCGGCACGATCGGGCGGGGCAAGCCCCTCAAGGGCGCTGATCTGACAGTGACTTCGAAGTCCTTCACCGAGAACCTCATCCTCGGCGCGATGATGGGCATCGCCTTCCAGGCCGCCGGCGCGGACGTCCTCGACCGGACCGGGATCCAGGGGTCCATCGGGGCGCGCGAGGCCGTCAAGAAGGGCGACGCGGACGGGATGTACGAGTACACCGGGACCGCGTGGATCACCTACCTCGGCAACAGCAAGCCCATCGCCGATCCGCTGGCCCAGTGGGAGGCCGTCCGCAAGGCCGATGCCCGCAACGGGCTGACCTGGCTGCCCCCTTCGCAGGTCAACAACACGTACGCGCTCGCCATGAACCGTTCGGCCTACGAGAAGTACGGCACCAAGACGCTGTCGCAGGTCGCCGCGCTCTCCAAGTCCGACCCCAAGGCCGTGTCCCTGTGCGTCGAGAGCGAGTTCGCGAACCGGGCCGACGGGTTGCCGGGGATGCAGAAGGCGTACGGGATGAGTGTGCCGTCGTCCCGGATCACGCAGATGGACTCCGGGATCATCTACACGCAGACCGAGAAGGGGCACTGCACGTACGGCGAGGTGTACACGACCGACGGGCGCATCAAGGCGATGGACCTCGTCGTCATGGAGGACGACCGGCACTTCTTCCCCAACTACAACGCGGCGCCCGAGATCAACTCCAAGGCGTTCAAGAAGTGGCCTGCGATCGCCGAGGTGTTGGACCCGATCTCGGCCCGGCTGAACAACGCGGTGGCGCAGGAGCTGAACGCGAAGGTGGATGTCGACGGGGAGGATCCGCATCAGGTGGCGCTGGAGTGGATGAAGGGGCAGGGGTTCGTGAAGTGAGGTGAGGGGACGCCGGGTGGAGTTACAAAGGGTTCGTTGCAAAAAAGCCCTTGCATAGATTCCTTTGCAACACTACCTTTGCATCCATGGACGACCCGAGCTTTCCCCTCCATGACCTCAACGCCCGTACACTGCGCGGCCTGGCCCACCCCCTCCGTATGCGCCTGCTGTCCGCCCTACGGCGCGGCGGTCCCGCCACCGCGTCCCAACTCGCCGAGAAACTGGGCGAGTCCAGCGGAGCGACCAGCTACCACCTCCGCCAGCTCGCCGAGTACGGCTTCGTCGAGGACGCTCCTGAGTACGGCAAGGGGCGCGAGCGCTGGTGGAAGGCCGCGCATCAGGGCGTACGGCTGGACGAGTCCCTGCTCAACGACCCGAGCCCTGACGTGCAGGGAGCCCTCAGCACGTTCCGGCACGAGGTCGCGACCATCCACTCCCAGGAGCTCTCGACCTACATCGGCACCGTCCACGACTGGTCCGACGAGTGGCAACGGGCCTCGGACATCAGCGACTTCACCTTCCATCTGACGCCGGCTCTGAGCGCCGAACTCATCGAGGAGGTCCACGCCCTGCTCGAACGGTTCCGCTCCCGCAGCGTCCCCGACGGCACCCCGGACTCCGAAGAGGTCCGTATCCACAGCCACGTCTTCCCCATAGCCTCCCCCCGAAAGGCCCTCTGATGTACCACCCTGACCTCCACCTCCCCCTCCACCACCAACGCACCGCCGAACTCCAAGCCCAAGCCACCACCCACCACCCCGCCCACACCCCCACCCCCGCCTTAAGAGTCCGCCTCGGCTGGACCCTCGTAGAACTCGGCCTCCGTCTCGCCGCCCACCCCCGCCCCCTCCCCCGCCCCGCGATCAGCAGCTAGGCACGCCGCCCTTCCCCGACCCCAGCGCCTTCAGCGCCCCCACCGTCCCCTTCAGGTCCGTCACCGGGATCAGCCTCAGCCCCGCCGGCAGTTCCGACTTCGCGTCCGCGCACTCGTCCTTGGGGACGAGGAACACCGTCGCCCCGTCCCTCCGCGCGGCCTGCGTCTTCAGCGCGACCCCGCCGACGGCGCCGACCCGGCCGTCCGCCTCGATCGTCCCGGTCCCGGCGATCACCCGGCCCCCGGTGAGGTCACCCCCGCTGCCGTTCCCGTCCAGCTTGTCGATGATCCCCAATGTGAACAGCAACCCCGCGCTGGGCCCGCCCACGTCGGACAGCTTCAGGCTCACCTTGACGTCCTTGGACGACTTCCCCAGATACGTGAGCGCGGCCTCGGTCGCGGCGTCCTGGGACTGCTCCATCTGCTGCGTGTTGTGCTGCTCGATCTCCTTGACGGAATCCCCGCTGGGATAGACGGAGTCACGGGGCATGACGGCGGAATCCGTACGGAACCACCCGTCGACGACGTCGCTCAGGGACACGTCGGTGTCGGGCCCGGTGGCGACGATGGTCGTCATCCGCAACTGCCCGGACGTCTTGCGCACCGGCGCCCCGGAGACGGTGATGACCGGCTCCCCCTTGTTCTCGCCCAGCACGTCGGCGGTCATCCCCGGCTGAGCGATGGCGAACGGCAGGGGCGCGAAGAGAGCGACACCGAGCAACGCCGCGAGGGGAACGCCACAGACAGCAACGGCCTGGATACGCGTGAGACGAGAGAGCACGCCACAAATCTAACGTGGCGGGATGTACCCCTGGGGTACCCCCTACCTCGGGAGTACCTCGGGAGTACCTCTGGAGTACCCCCTACCTCAGGGCTACCTCTGAAGTACCCCCTACCTCAGCGCCTCCGCCACTTCCCGAGCCGCATCGACGACCCGAGGCCCCACCCGCTCCGGCACCGCGTCCGCCAGCATCACGACCCCCACACTCCCCTCCACCCCCGTAACCCCCAGCAACGGCGCGGCAGCCCCGCTCGCCCCCACCTCAAGCTCCCCCTGCATCAGACAGAACCCCGGCTCTCCGCCCCCCTTCCGCCGCCCGGCGAGTATCGCCATCCCCGCGGCCCCCCGGTCCAGCGGATGCCGGAACCCCGCCCGATAGGCGACGTGATAATCCGTCCACGTCGGCTCCACCACAGCGACCGCCAACGCGTCCGCCCCGTCCACCAGCGTCAGATGAGCCGTCGCCCCGATGTCCTCCGCCAGCGACCGCAGCGCGGGCAACGCCGCTTCCCGTACCAGCGGATGCACCTGCCGCCCGAGCCGCAGCACCCCGAGCCCCACCCGGGCCCGCCCCCCGAGGTCCCGCCGGACCAGCGCGTGCTGCTCCAGCGTCGCCAGCAACCGGTACACGACGGTCCGGTTGACGCCCAGCTTGTTGGACAGCTCCGTCACGGTCAGCCCATGATCCGTGTCGGCCAGCAGCTTCAGAACCCTGAGTCCCCGATCGAGCGTCTGGGAGGTCTCCGCGGTCACGACGCCCACTCCTTAAGGGTGATGACGCGCGGCCCCCGTACGGCGACCGCGTCATCGAGTCCCGTCGCTGACGCGCCGCAGAGGCCGCGATCGGCAGCCGGGCCCGGCGGTTCCCGGGCCCGTTCGCTACACGGCTGCGCTCTGCGGCGGCACTGCCACAGGGCGTGTGCGTAGCGGGACAGTAACGGGGAGGGTTCGCTGAGCGGAAGACTCCGTCCAGAATCCGGTCATTGGCCGGTATGGACTACCTGCAAATGTCCGGATACGCGGGACCCCCTTCCCCAGGGGTCCCACCGGCCCCGCACCCCACCGGGCCCGGTACGTCACTTCATGCGCGTGGCCCACTCCTGGACCTTCGCGATGCGCTGCCGCAACTGCCCCCCGGTCGCCTCGGCGCTCGGCGGCCCCCCGCACACGCGCCGCAGCTCGGTGTGGATCACGCCATGCGGCTTGCCGCTCTGGTGGACGTACGCGCTGACCATCGTGTTGAGCTGTTTGCGCAGCTCCATCATCTCCTTGTGGGACATGACGGGCCGCCGCTCGGCGGGCAGTTCGAGGAGGTCGGCCTCGGAGTCCGGCCGCTTCTTGCTGTGCGCGATCTGCTTGGCCTGGCGTTTCTGCAGCAGAAGCTGGACCTGGTCGGGTTCGAGGAGCCCGGGGATGCCCAGATAGTCCTGCTCCTCCTCGCTGCCCGGGTGCGCCTGCATGCCGAACTCGGCGCCGTTGTACATGACCCGGTCGAAGACGGCCTCCGACTCCAGCGCCTCGAACTTGAACTCCTCCTGCTCGCCGGTGTCCTCGTCCTGCTGCTTCTCCGCCTCCGCGAGGAGCTTGTCCTCCTCCGCGTACGGGTCCTCCTCGCCGCCCTTCTTGGGCTTGTCGAGGGCGTGGTCGCGCTCGACCTCCATCTCGTTGGCGAAGGTCAGCAGGTCGGGCACGGTCGGCAGGAACACGGACGCGGTCTCGCCGCGCCGCCGGGAGCGTACGAAGCGGCCGACGGCCTGCGCGAAGAACAGCGGCGTCGAGATGGTCGTCGCGTACACGCCGACCGCGAGGCGCGGGACGTCGACGCCCTCGGACACCATCCGGACGGCGACCATCCAGCGGTCGGTGCTCGCGGAGAAGTCGTCGATGCGCTTGGAGGCGCCGGTGTCGTCGGAGAGGACGACCGTCGCCTTCGTACCGGTCAGCTCGCGGATCAGCTTCGCGTACGCGCGCGCCGAGTCCTGGTCCGTGGCGATGACCAGCGCGCCCGCGTCCGGGATCGCCTTCCTGACCTCCGTCAGCCGCTGGTCCGCCGCGCGCAGCACGCTCGGCATCCACTCGCCGCGCGGATCCAGCGCCGTACGCCACGCCTGGCTGACCGCGTCCTTCGTCATCGGCTCGCCGAGGCGGGCCGCGATCTCGTCGCCCGCCTTCGTGCGCCAGCGCATGTTGCCGCTGTACGACAGGAAGATCACCGGGCGCACGACGTGGTCGGCGAGCGCCGAGCCGTAGCCGTACGTGTAGTCCGCCGAGGAGCGGCGGATGCCGTCCGTGCCCTCCTCGTACGTCACGAACGGGATCGGGTTCGTGTCCGAGCGGAACGGGGTACCCGTCAGCGCGAGCCGCCTCGTCGCCGGTTCGAACGCCTCCAGGCACGCCTCGCCCCACGACTTCGAGTCGCCCGCGTGGTGGATCTCGTCCAGGATCACCAGCGTCTTGCGCTGCTCGCTGCGGTTGCGGTGCAGCATCGGGCGGACGCCGACACCCGCGTACGTCACGGCGACCCCGTCGTACTCCTTGCTGAGCGGGCCCGCGCTGTACTCCGGGTCCAGCTTGATCCCGACGCGCGCCGCCGCGTCCGCCCACTGCTTCTTCAGGTGCTCCGTCGGCGCGACGACCGTCACCTGCTGGACGACGTGGTGGTGCAGCAGCCAGGACGCCAGCGTCAGCGCGAACGTCGTCTTGCCGGCGCCGGGTGTCGCGACGGCGAGGAAATCCCTCGGCTGTTCCTGGATGTACTTCTCCATCGCCCCCTGCTGCCAGGCCCGCAGCTTGCTCGCGGTGCCCCAGGGCGCGCGGCCCGGGAAGGCGGGAGAGAGGTGATGGGAGGGGGAAGAGGCGGTGGTAGTCACGGTCTCCGGTTCGGGGGGTGGGTCTCGGGGGCCGGGCTTCCGGTACGAAGCTGCCGGATCCCTGGCTTCTCGGCTACGTATGACAACCGGGCCACCCTACCGGCGCGGGGTGTCCTGAGCCGCCCGGACAAGCCCACCCGCACCCCGGTTGGGACCCACGTCACAGCCCCCTCAGCCGCCCCGCGATCACCGTCACATCCCCCTCCGCCCCCGCCGCCACGTCCACGACCAGCGCATACGCCGCGTCCTGGTCACACGCGTCCATCCCGACCCCGTTGACCCCGAGGAACGTCACGGCCGCGAGCCAGGCGGTGCGCTTGTTGCCGTCGACGAGGGGGTGATTCACGGCGAGCGCGTGCAGCAGCGCGGCGGCCTGCTCGTACACATCCGTGTACGCCGGGGTCCCGAACATCCTCGCGCGCGGTCTGTGTACGGCGGACGCGAGCAGCCCGGGGTCGCGGGCTTCGGGGGCCTTGCCGCCGAACGCGACACGGGCCACCTGCTCGACCTCCCCGACCGTGAGGAACCGGCTCACTCCCCCAACCTCCGCAACAACTCGGCATGCGCCTGCCCGAGCCGCCGGGCCACATCGAGAACCCGGGCCTCCTCACGAGCGAGGTGACCCCGCAGGGCCTCCCCCACGACGTCCTCCACCGACTGCCCAGTGGCATCGGCAAGGTCCTCAAGGGGGCGGTGGAGGTCGGGGTGCAGGCTGAGCCGGTTCATAGGTGCCGAGGATAAAGGCGCAGGCCAACCGCTGCGACCGACTTATCCCACGCCCCGTTCATGAACGCCGTGTGGCAGTCCCGTTGCAGCACCACCCATGCCCTTGATCCCCTCGGCCACCTCGCCCTACGGTTTTCTCACGAAGTCCGGGGGAAACCCCGAAACTTGGCCGTGTGCCCGAGTGGTTCAGGGGCTCGCCTGCAAAGCGAGTTACGTGGGTTCGATTCCCGCCACGGCCTCTGGTTCTTTCCAGGATGGATAAAGGGCGGCACTTCTTCGGAGAGTGTCGCCCTTCAGCGTCTCGGCAGTGTCTGCTGTTCTGTCCTGGCCTGGGCTCTCAGCAGCATCGCCCGTAGTTCTGGCGGGGTGGGCCAGGGGGCTCGGCGGTGGATCATGCGGTGGCAGTTGGAGCAGATCAGGGACAGGTCGGCGAGTTTGGTCGTGCCTTCGCCTGCCTCGTGAAGTGGAATGACGTGGTGGCATTCGATGTATCCCTGGCCGCGCTCGCCGTAGAAGGCACCGAAGTCGAAGTCGCATACCTCGCAGGCCAAGATGCCGCCCTTCTTGAGGACAGCCGTGATTTTTTTCGCGCGGAGTGCTTTGTTCCGTTCGCGCGTCCGGTGGCGGCGGTAAAGCACACGCCCCTCTGGGGCACTGGCCTCATCGTCGATACCGTCGTCTTCGAAGGATGCAGGCTGCAGGTCTCCGGAACGCAACCCTGCACGCAGTAGCTCCGCAGCCAGTGCCATTTCTACCGGCCGTTCAAGGAAGTCCTGCAACACCTCACGGTCCAGCCGCCCACCGTTCGTCGGGGCACCTTGGTAGTCGGGATGGAAGCTAGCGATGTTGAGTGTCTTGTAAGCGGCACCGTTTCGGTTTCGATACTCAGCCGCACGCTCTTCCGGTGGATACGCTGCCAGAAGCTGAAGGAACTCAGACAACTCCCCGATCCGCGCGTCAGAGGCAGACAGACCCTGCCAACCGTTCCGCGCGACAACATCACAGGCCAGGATCAACTCGTCGCGCGTCCACTTCGGACTGCGGGACACACCTATCTGGAACCCTTCGCGCTTGAGCCAGTCAACGGCGTGCCCTACACCGCCACTCAGCTCATCCCACGTGAGGGGCCTGCCATGCTGATACCTGTGCGCTACAGCCGCAATGGCTTTGGAGTCATACTCCTTCCCCTCATACAGGATGAGGAACTTCCTGGCGGCTCTGAAGCCGTACAGCTTGAGGAACTCCGGTCCCCCCAACTCGTCGTATTCCTCCATGGTCTTGAGAACGTCGTCCCGCGAGATAGCTCCCTTTTCCATGTCTAAAGCCTACGGGTCCGCTCGTGCCGGCCTACGCGTACAGCCCTCCCCCCGCCTCGTCCCCGAACACCTCCGGCCAGTAGTGCCAGTCCTCGTCCTCTGTGAGGAGGACCGCTGTGGGGTCGACCGCGGCGAGGGTGTGGTTCATCGCCTCGGTGAGCTGGTCGTACATGACGGTGAGGTCGTGGAGGGCGTCGAGGGTGCGTTCGCGGTGGATGAGCCAGAAGGTGAAGGCGAGGGTGGAGATGTCGGCGTTGAGGGGGCGGAGGGTCTGGTCGGGAAAGGTGTAGGAGAGGACCGCGCCGGTGGTGCCGTCGAGGACGAGGCTCGTGTCCTCCAGGAGGGAGCCCAGGCGGATCAAGTGGGGGGCGTGGGGCGGGAGTTCGTGGGTGTGGCCCTCGTCCGTGCAGTAGTCGGGGAGGGTGCGCAGGGGGGCGTCCGTGTCGAGGGTGAACCAGACGGCCTCCTCGGGGAGGCCGGCCCGCGCGAGGAAGTGACGGGTCGGGGTGTGGGTGAGGGCGGGCGGGAAGTCCATCTCCTCGAAGCGGACGATCTCGCCGGGGCCGTACTCGTCGTCCAGGAGGCGGGGCGGGAGGTCGAGCGCGAGGCCCGAGGCCGTGCCGGGTCCGGCGATCAGCGCGAGCGGGCGGATCACGGCGACCGTCTTCCAGTACGGCGCGACCTCGCCGTCGGTCTCGCCCTCGTACAGGGACAGCAGGTGCTTCGTCGCCTCCGCGACCGCCTGTGCGCCGAAGCGGCCCGCGTAGGACGCGAACTGCCCGCGCAGGGCCGCCAGTTCGTCCGCGGCCGTGGCGAAGCGGACCAGCTTCTCCAGGGAGGGGGCGAGGGGGCGGAGGTCCATGAGGTCGGGGCGGTCGTGGAGGAAGTACGTCGTGGAGACCGCGCCTGTCGCGCCGTCGAGGAGGACGGACTCGGTCTCCTCCCCGCGCGCGCCGAGCAGGCCGCCGATCACCAGCTGGCCCCGGATGCCGGCGTCCAGCATCCCCGCGGGGTCGCCGGTCGAGTCCCCCACCGTCCGCAGTCCGTCCCGGCGCAACGCCTCGAAGGTCACGAGGCCGCCCACGCCGGGGAGTCCGGGGCCGGTCAGCCAGCGCCGGGTCGGCGCATGCGTGACGTACGGGTCCAGCGCGTCTTCTGTGAAGGTGATCGTCGTCGCCGCCGTGCTGCCCATCGCTCCCCCGTACCTGAACAAAAGCCGTTCACCAGGCAGGACGCCCCACTCGCACCCCGAGCCGCCCCACTGCTCAGAACACTACGCGGCCCCACTGACAACGCCCCACCACCAGCAATGACGTCACTCGACCCCGGCACGTTGCCTCTCGGCGAGAATTTTCTCCGCGGTCTCGTCGGGCGTCATGGCGGAGGTGTCCAGCCACAGCCCGATGCGAGGCGTACGCTCCCGCAGCCACCGGTCCAACTCCTCGACGGACCAGGCCCCGTACCCGCTCTTGGCCCGCCGGGCCTCCCGTGCCGCCACGGCCTCAGCGTCCGGTCCTGCACGATCGCGGTGAACCCGGCGTCGGCGTACGCGTCGGCGGTCGCGGCGGACAGCCTGTACCGCAGGAGGAGTTGCTCGCGAGCCTCGACGGAGACACCAGGCGCACCCCCGGAACCGCCCGCCGCACCCCCAGGACCCTCAGGCAGATAGTCAGCCCGCCCCGACACCACCATCCGCCGGAACACATCCCCGCGCACGTGCGCCGCACGCGGCAGCCGACCCGCCAACCCCTGCGCGACCGTCGGCTTCCCCGAAGCCATCACGCCGGTGATCAGCACAACCCCGTGCAACTACTGCGTCACCACCGCCGCCTGAGGCCGGATCGGCAACCGGTTCACCGGCCGCCCCGTGGCCGCGCGCACGGCGGACGCGATCGCTGCCGGGGACGTCACCACCGGCACCGCGCTGACCGCCTTCGCCCCGAAGGGGGCGACGACGTCCCGTTCCTCGACGAGTTTGACGATGGTGATGTCGGGTGCGTCGAGGGAGGTCGGCAGGGAGTAGCCCGTCAGGTCGGGGTGGCGGATGAGCCCGCGCGGGGTGCGCAGGTTCTCGGTGAGGGCGATGCCGACGCCCTGGGTGACGC
The DNA here is from genome assembly GCF_048159485.1 of Streptomyces sp. 4F14. NCBI lineage: Bacteria > Bacillati > Actinomycetota > Actinomycetes > Kitasatosporales > Streptomycetaceae > Streptomyces > Streptomyces sp. 4F14. The sequence continues at coordinate 7,906 of NZ_JBLRVY010000053.1, read as the reverse complement.
CCGCCTCGATCCGCGCCGCCAGCTGCGCGGGGTTCAGGACCCGGCCGACGTCCTGGGCGACGGCGAGTTCGACGACCCGTACGGACCCCAGCTCGATGTCGACGTCGACCACCGCGCGCACGGCGCAGAACGCGAGCCCCACGAAGGCGTCGCCCTGCCCCGCGCCGTCGAGCGGCTCGGTGGGGTGGGGGCGGCACTGCGCGGTGGCCCACAGCTCCTTGCCGTGGAGTTCCTCGGCGACGGTGGTGGAGAGCACGCCGTCGTAGGAGGTGATCTTCCCGTCGGTGATCTGGAGGAGTTCGTGGGACATGCCGAACTTGTGCGCCAGGGGCTGGAGGAGCTGCGTACGGACCATCTTCGCGGCGCGTTCGACGGCACCCCCGGAGACCCAGGTGTGCCGGCCGCGGCAGCCCGCGCCCGCGGGAGGCTGGTCGGTGTCGACGGGAGCCACGTGGACCTCGTCGATGCCCAGGGTCTCCTGGACGATCTGGCGCGCGAGCGTGGTGAAACCCTGCCCAGTCTCGACGGCGGCGCACAGGACCGTGGCGACGCCGCCCTGGACCTTGACGGTGGCCGTGGAGACCTCGTCGGCGCCCTCCGCGCCGAGCATGTGGACCATGCCGAGGCCGTAGCCGACGCCGCGGCGGACGGCGCCGGGCTCTCCCGCGCCCTCAAGGCCGCCGGGCAGGAGCCACTCGTCCTCGGGGGTGTCCTTGGGGAGCGCCGGGAGGGGGTGTTCCTGGACGGCCTGGAGGAGCTCGGCGACGGGCGCGGGGCAGGTGACGGTCTGGCCGGTGGGCAGGACGTCACCCGTCGCCATGGCGTTGCGCAGGCGCAGTTCCGCGGGGTCGACGCCGAGCTTCTTGGCGAGCTTGTCCATCTGCGCCTCGTAGGCGGCGCAGACCTGCATCGCGCCCTCCCCGCGCACGTGCCCGGAGGGCGGGTTGTTGGTGCGGACGGCCCACCCCTCGATGAACGCGTTCGGGACGACGTACGGCCCGCACGCGAAGGAGACGGCGGCGGCGAGCGCCTCGGACGACGTGTCCGCGTACGCGCCCGCGTCGAGCAGGATCTGCGCCTCGACCTTGACGAGCCGGCCCTCGGCGTCCGCGTGGTGGCGGTAGCGCAGGAGCGTGGGGTGGCGGTGGGCGTGCCCGAGGAACGACTCCTCGCGCGTGGCGGTGAGTTTGACCGGGCAGCCGGTCTTCAGCGCGAGCAGGCCGAGGGGCAGCTGGAAGCCCTGGTCCTCGCGGTCGGCGGTCGCGCCGGGCACGCCGGTGACGACGATCTTGACGCGCTCGGGGGGCAGCCCGTAGACGGCGGCGGCGGTGTCGCGGTCGGTGTGCGGGTCGGTGGAGGCGAGGTACAGCTCCACGCCGCCGTCGGGGCGCGGTACGGCGAGTCCGGCCTCGGCGCCGATCGGGGCGGGGTCGGCGCGGCCGATACGGTACTGGCCCTCGACGACGACCTCGCCGACCGCGTCCGGGTCGCCGTGGCGCAGCGGGATGTGCCGGATCAGGTTGCCGTCGGGGTGCAGGGGCTCGGCCTCGAACGCCTGCTCCGGGTCGGTGACCGGGTCGAGGACCTCGTACTCGACGATGACGGCGGCGGCGGCCATCCGCGCGGTGTCGGGGTGGTCGGCGGCGACGGCCGCGAGGGGCTCGCCGTGGTGGCGTACGACCTCGGAGGCGAACACCGGACGGTCGACGACCCCCCGGCCGTGCCGGGGGGTGCCGGGGACGTCCTCGTGGGTGATGACGGCGCGCACGCCGGGCATCTCGCGCGCGTGGGAGGTGTCGATGGACACCACGCGCGCGCGGGGGTGCGGCGAGCGCAGGACGGCGGCCCACAGGAGGCCCTCCGCCCAGAGGTCGGCGGCGTAGGGGAAGGTCCCCTCGGTCTTCGCGCGCGCGTCGGCGGGGTGCAGCGAGGATCCCAGGCCGTGCGGGATCGCCTCGGGCACGGGTACGGCCTCCGCCGCGATCGGCGGCGGCACGGAGACGGCGTCCTGCGTCACACCCGGCCTCCGATCCACCGCGACACGACACGCGGTACGAACACCCCGCGCGCGCCCATCTCACCGTACGGAACCGGCTCGTTCACGCCTGGCCTCCGTCCTGCCCGAACACCTGGCCCTGACCTCCCAAGGTCCCCGTATCGAAGACCGACGGGTGCGCCCCGCCGGACCCCGGGCCCGCCTGATGCGGAATACGTGCCCCGTCGCCGTCCGACTCAGCCTCGGCGGCGGCGAGGGCCTCACGTTCCTGGACGACCTCCTGGACGGCGTCCAGGACGCCCCGGTAGCCGGAGCAGCGGCACAGGTTGCCGCACAGGGCCTGGCGTGCCTCCAGCTCGGTGGGCGCCGGGTTGCCCTCCAGCAGGTCGTGCACGGTCATCGCCATGCCGGGGACGCAGAACCCGCACTGGACGGCGCCGCATCGCGCGAGCGCGCGTTGGACGTCGGAGGGGCGGCCGTCCTCGGCGAGCCCCTCGACCGTGCGGATCTCGCTGCTCGCGGTGGTCACGGCGGGCACCAGGCAGGAGGCGACGAGCCGGCCGTCCACCTGGACGTTGCAGGCCCCGCACTCGCCCTGCGAGCAGCCGTCCTTGGCGCCCGCGAGGCCGAGCCGTTCGCGCAGCACGTACAGCAGGGACTCGCCGATCCACGCGTCGGTCACGGGCCGGTCGGCGCCGTTGACGGACAACACGTACGACGCGAGCGGGTGTTCCTCGCCGGGCGGCGGGGCGACTTCCCCGGCCTCCCCGACTTCCCCGGTCCCGCCGACCCCGGCGTCCCCCTGAGCCTCTTCCAGGCCCTCGGCGGCACTCTCGACCCCCGAGACACCCCCCTCACCCTCCGAGGCGCTCTCAGCGGCCTCCACGGGCTCGGACGGGGCCTCGTACGACGGTTCGACGGCCTCTCCGGCGGACCCGGCGTCCAGCGCCTCGGCCTCGGGCCCCTCCTCGACGGACCCGGCGTCAGGAACAGCCCCGGTCTCCGCGGCCGCCTCGCCCTCCGGCGCCAGCCTCTGCCCCGCCCCCAGCGTCAGCCGGCTGATGGCAGCGGCGGCGGCCCCGGACTCGGCAGGGGCATGACCAACGACCTCACCGGGACCGGCCCCCGCGTCCGCCTCGCCCAGGTGCTCCGCCACACCCGCGTGCCCGAACTCCGCCCCGGCGACAGCCCCTTCGGCGAGCCCGCCCGTCAGGTCGATGCCGCGACCCTCGGAGTGCTCGGAGTGCTCGTGGACCTCCGGATAGCCGACACCACGCCCGTCGGTCCCGGCGAAGTCGGTGCCGCGCCCGTCCGAGTACCCGGAGAGGCCCGGGAGTTCGACCCCGCGCCCGTCGGAGCCCGCCTGGTCAGCTCCGTGCCCCTGCTGCTCCCACCCGGTGTCGGTCCAGGCCCCGGGGGCCTGGGGCGCCCCGCCCCACTGCCCGGCCAGCGCGGACGCGGTGAACTCCCCGGACTCGTCCGGGAGATCGCCCCCGGCGACGGGGATGGACCACTGTCCGGTCACGTCGTGCGCGGGCGCGGCCGGCGGCGGCTCCTCGTAGGTCCACTGGCCGGTGTGCTGCTGCGCGGGCGGGTAGAAGCGGTCGTCCCCGGAACCGGTGGCGGTGGGCGTGGGCGCGGGCCACTCCGTGCCGTCCGTGGGGGCGGCCCAGGTGTCGGGCGTTATCGGCGGCGGGACGTAGCCGTGACCGGGTGCGGCGAGGGGGCTGTCGCGCGCGAGGAGCGCGTCGACGCCGCCCTCGGGCAGCTTGACGAACGCGGTCGCGCCGTCGTCGTAGTCGCCCTGGGGCAGCGGGTCCCAGCGGCTGACGCCCTGCGGCGTGCCGTGGTCCTGACGGTGCTGCTCGTCGGTCACGACAGCGCCCTCCCCAGTGCTCGTCGGGCCAGCGCGGCGACGGTGCGCCGCAGGTGCAGTACGGCGGGCGGCAGCGGGGTGACGCTGCCGTCGACCTCGGGGACCGGGTCGGGGATGCAGGCGGCGGCGACGTACTCGCCGAAGGCGGTGAGCGCCTCGGGGACGAGCCGGCGGTTGTTGTCCCAGTCGATGAGCCGGGCGACCCACGCCTCGGCGTCCAGCGGGCGCAGCGGCATCGGGGCGATGGCGCCGACCGCGCAGCGCACGCCGCGCCGGGCGGGGTCGAGGACGAGGGCGACGGAGGCGACGGCGCGGCCGGGGCCGGTGCGGCCGGTCGCCTTGAGGAAGACCTGCGGGGCGTGCAGCAGGGGCACGCGCACGTAGCCGATGAGTTCGCCGCCGCGCAGCATCTCCATGCCGGCCAGCAGGTGGGAGACGGGGATCTCGCGACGCGCGCCGCTGCGGCCCGCGATGACGAGGGTGGCCTCCAGGGCGGCCAGGACGGGCAGCGCGTCGCCGGTCGGGGCGGCGGTGGCGATGTTGCCGCCGAGGGTGCCCGCGTTGCGGATCTGCGGGGGGCCCGCCGCGCGCGCGGAGGCGGCGAGGGCGGGGATGAGGGCGGCGAAGTCGGGGCGTCCCATGCGCGCGTGCGTGAGGCCCGCGCCGAGGAGGGCGTGGCCGTCCTGGTACTGCCAGCCGCGGATCTCGCTGATACGGCCGAGGCCGACGAGGGCGGCGGGCCTGAGCTGGCCGGAGTTGACGGCGGCCATCAGGTCGGTGCCGCCCGCCACGGGGACGGCCGTGGGCATCGCCGCGAGCGCCGCGACGGCCTCGTCCAGGGTCGTGGGCAGCGTCACGGACTGCGCCGCCTGCGGTGCGTGCGTGGTCAAAACCGGCTGCCCCTTCCCGCTGCCCACCTGGTCCCGCCTGTTGGCCGTACGGTACGTGCTGACAGGGCGGACGTGGCAACTCTGGCACATGTTCGCAACACCCGAGGACAGGGGTCCACTTGGGGCCGTTCGCCCACCTCAGACCCGTTTTCCCCGGCGGTTCCCCGTCTGCTCGAATTGCCCCTCTTCGGTGACCCTGTGCGGGTTTCCCCCTACATACCTACTCCCCCTACATACCTACAAGCGCCGCAGCGCACGAAAGCCTCCGGCACACGCACACGCGCGTGGCCGGAGGCTTCCAGCAGTACCTGAGAGCTGGTACCGGAGAGCTAGTACCTGTGAGCTAGTACCGGAGAGCTACTTCTTGCCGCCGTCGCCGCCCTTGTCGTCCCCGGAGCCCATGGACTCGTAGATCTCCTTGCACATCGGGCACACCGGGTACTTCTTGGGGTCGCGGCCGGGCACCCACACCTTGCCGCAGAGCGCGACGACGGGCGTCCCGTCGAGGGCGCTCGCCATGATCTTGTCCTTCTGGACGTAGTGCGCGAACCGCTCGTGGTCACCGTCGCCGTGCGACACCTGCGGCGTCGGCTCGACGAGGGTTCCCGTACCTGTTCCGCGCTCGGGCTCGGGGAGAGTGCTCATAGGCCCCAGGGTACTGAAGGTCACACCCGTCAGTTGAGCGAAGGGTCGTCCGGGTACGTGGCCACCATCGCGAGGTCGCTGCGCTGGCGCCGGAGCACCTCGCGCCAGAGTCTCTCGGGGGCCGGCGAGGAGACGTCGCCGGGCTCCGACTCGACGACGTACCAGGCGCCGTCCCCCAGCTCGTCCTCCAGCTGTCCAGGGCCCCAGCCGGAGTACCCGGCGAAGATCCGCAGCGAGCCGAGGGCCTCGGCGAGGAGTTCGGGGGGCGCCTCCAGGTCGACGAGGCCGATCGCGCCGTGCACCCGCCGCCAGCCGAGCGGCGCGCGCTCGCCGGAGGCGCCGCCGGGGATCACCGCGACGCCGAGCGCCGAGTCGAGGGAGACGGGGCCGCCCTGGAAGACGACGCCGGGCTCCCCGGCGAGGTCGGCCCAGCCCTCCAGGATGTCGCCCACGCCGACGAGGGTCGGACGGTTGAGGACGACACCGAGGGAGCCCTCCTCGTCGTGGTCGAGGAGGAGCACCACCGCACGGTCGAAGTTCGGGTCCGCCAGGGCGGGCGTTGCCACGAGCAGCCGTCCTGTGAGCGAGGACACCTCGGTCATGGCAGACATGATCCCGCATCCGCCCGCCCCGTGGGGAGGCAATCCCGCGCGCGGGGATCGGCCGAGAGCGTAAGACCAGGCCCGGGGTGCGAAACGCGCCGTACACGCGCGCGGGACGCCGGAAACCGACCGGTAACCACAAGTACCCGGCACCACACCGATCGTGTTGTGACACAGCTATGACAGTCCTGAGCGCCTCAGGGGCTTACGGGAGGGGGCCGAACGGCGATTACCCTTTCCCTTCTGGCCCCTTCCCCACACCACGGAACCCCTTTCCCCACTCCACGGAACGCGAGATACATGACCGTCAACGGCTCTGACGACGTACTGATAGTCCACGGCGGTACCCCGCTGGAGGGCGAGATCCGTGTCCGCGGTGCGAAGAACCTCGTACCGAAGGCCATGGTGGCGGCGCTGCTGGGCAGCGAGCCGAGTCGGCTGCGCAACGTTCCGGACATCCGCGACGTGCGGGTCGTACGCGGCCTGCTGCAACTGCACGGGGTGACGGTCCGTCCGGGAGAGGAGCCCGGCGAGCTGGTGATGGACCCGACGTACGTGGAGAGCGCGAACGTCGCCGACATCGACGCGCACGCGGGCTCCAGCCGGATCCCGATCCTGTTCTGCGGTCCGCTGCTGCACCGGCTCGGGCACGCGTTCATCCCCGGCCTCGGCGGCTGCGACATCGGCGGGCGGCCGATCGACTTCCACTTCGACGTGCTGCGGCAGTTCGGGGCGACGATCGAGAAGCGTGCGGACGGGCAGTACCTGGAGGCGCCCCAGCGGTTGCGCGGGACGAAGATCCGGCTGCCGTACCCGTCGGTCGGCGCGACCGAGCAGGTGCTGCTGACGGCCGTCCTCGCCGAGGGCGTCACCGAGCTGTCCAACGCGGCCGTCGAGCCCGAGATCGAGGACCTCATCTGCGTGCTGCAGAAGATGGGCGCGATCATCGCCATGGACACGGACCGCACGATCCGCATCACCGGCGTCGACAAGCTCGGCGGCTACACCCACGCGGCCCTCTCGGACCGCCTGGAGGCCGCCTCCTGGGCTTCCGCGGCCCTCGCGACCAACGGGAACATCTACGTCCGCGGCGCGCAGCAGCGGTCCATGATGACGTTCCTCAACACCTACCGGAAGGTCGGCGGCGCCTTCCAGATCGACGACGAGGGCATCCGCTTCTGGCACCCCGGCGGGCAGCTCAAGTCCATCGCGCTGGAGACGGACGTGCACCCCGGCTTCCAGACGGACTGGCAGCAGCCCCTGGTGGTCGCCCTCACGCAGGCCACCGGCCTGTCGATCATCCACGAGACGGTCTACGAGTCCCGCCTCGGCTTCACCTCCGCCCTCAACCAGATGGGCGCGCACATCCAGCTCTACCGCGAGTGCCTCGGCGGTTCCGACTGCCGCTTCGGCCAGCGCAACTTCCTCCACTCGGCGGTCGTCTCCGGCCCCACCAAGCTCCAGGGCGCCGACCTGGTCATCCCCGACCTCCGCGGCGGCTTCTCGTACCTCATCGCCGCCCTGGCGGCCGAGGGCACGTCCCGGGTCCACGGAATCGACCTGATCAACCGGGGCTACGAGAACTTCATGGAGAAACTGATGGAGCTGGGCGCGAAGGTCGAACTCCCGGGCAAGGCGATGGGCTGACCGCTGCCTCTGCGCGCCGGTCCAGGGCGACGCCGCTCCGGCTGGGGGTCCGGGGGTCAGCCCTCGGATAGGCACAGCATGGAGAAACTGATGGAGCTGGGCGCGAAGGTCGAACTCCCGGGCAAAGCGATGGGTCAATAAGTCCTCAGGTACGACGTTGGGGCGGGCCGCCGGGACACTCTGGCCGCCCCCCCCAGTGGTGTTTGGGGGGCGGGGGCGGTGGGGGGCGTTCATTCCCCTCGCCCCGTAC
>NZ_JBLRVY010000052.1:0-51058 GCF_048159485.1 Streptomyces sp. 4F14 | reverse complement strand
TCTCTTCAGGGGCGCGGGGCTGTATTGGTCTGCGGCTACCGCCGCGTGGGCGCGATCGGCCGCACTCGACAACGCGCAGCCACCACGTCTCTCCAGGGGCGCGGGGAACTGCGCGATCGGCCACAACGGACCCGCACCCGCCCCACACCCCCAAGCGGCACCCCCTCACGCGGAACCGGCCCAGCCCCGGCAGGGAGAGGCGCGGCCAAGCTTCCGCAGGTACAGTGCGGAAATCAGACACCCCCACCGTGAGGCCCCGCCCCGTGCTGACCCACACCACCTCCCGGGTCCTCGAACCGAGTGACCTGAACGCGGCCCTGGCCATCCTCGGCAAGGAGCCGGTCGCGAACGCGTTCGTGACGTCGAGGGTGCAGGTCGCGGGGTTGGATCCGTGGCGGCTGGGAGGGGAGATGTGGGGGTGGTACGAGGGCGGGATGCTGACGTCCCTGTGCTACGCCGGGGCGAATCTGGTGCCGATCTGCGCCACCCCCCGAGCCGTACGGGCCTTCGCGGACAGGGCGAGAAGAGCGGGCCGGCGCTGTTCGTCGATCGTCGGCCCGGCGGAGCCCACCGCGGCGCTGTGGCGCCTGCTGGAACCCCACTGGGGCCCGGCGAGGGAGGTCAGGTCGCAGCAGCCGCTGATGGTCACGGACCGCATGCCGCTCGACATCACCCCCGACCCGTACGTCCGCCGCATCCGCAAGGACGAGATGGAAACGATCCTGCCGGCGTGCGTGGCGATGTTCACGGAGGAGGTGGGCGTCTCCCCGCTGGCGGGCGACGGCGGCCTCCTCTACCAGGCGAGGGTCGCCGAACTGGTCGGCACGGGCCGCTCCTTCGCCCGGCTCGACGACAGGGGCCAGGTCGTCTTCAAGGCGGAGATCGGCGCCGCGACGAGGGACGCCTGCCAGATCCAGGGCGTGTGGGTGGCCCCCGAGTACCGGGGCCGGGGAGTCGCCGCCCCCGGCATGGCCGCGGTCCTGCGCTACGCCCTCGCGGACGTCGCCCCGGTGGTGAGCCTGTACGTGAACGACTTCAACACCCCCGCGAGAAGGACGTACCGAAGAGTCGGCTTCCAGGAGGTCGGCGCGTTCATGAGCGTCCTCTTCTGAAACCTCCGGGAACCCCCCTGTAGGCTCCCCGCATGGACCTGGTGATCGGCCCCCTGGACCTCTCCGCCCGCGTGGACGAGGCACTGTCGGTCCAGGCGGTCGCGTTCGGCCTGGCCCCCGACGAGGTGGCGGTCAGACGGCAGATCGTCCTGCGGCACATGACGAATCCCGGCGCCCGCGCGCTCGGCGTCACCACGCCCGAGGGACGCCTCGCGGGGTTCGTGTACGGCATGCCGAACGACCGCGCGCACTGGTGGTCCACCGTCGTCGAGCCGTACCTGAGGGCGCTCGGCAACACCCACTGGCTGGACGACTCCTTCGTGATCACGGAACTGCACGTGCACCCGGCGTACCAGAACCGGGGCGCGGGCCGGGCCCTGATCACGGCGATCACCGACGACGTACCGCACCCCCGCTCGATCCTCTCGGCGATCGACACCGACAGCCCGGCCAGGGCCCTGTACCACTCGCTCGGCTACCACGACCTGGCCCGCAGGGTCCTCTTCCCGAGCGCCCCGCGCCCGTACGCGGTGATGGGCGCCCCACTGCCGCTCCGGCGACGGCAGACGGATTTCCGACCATCCGGGGCCGACGGTTAATCTCCTAGCCATCACCTTTATCCGGCAGGAGTACGAGAACCATGGCGAACGCACCGGTCCAGCGCATGTCCCAGCTGATGGCGAAAACACTGCGCGACGACCCGGCCGACGCCGAGGTCCTCAGCCACAAGCTCCTGGTCCGCGCCGGATACGTACGCCGCACCGCGGCCGGCATCTGGTCCTGGCTGCCGCTCGGCAAGAAGGTCCTGGCGAACGTCGAGCGGATCGTCCGTGAGGAGATGGACGCGATCGGCGCGCAGGAGGTCCTGCTGCCGGCGCTGCTGCCCCGGGAACCCTACGAGGCGACGGGCCGTTGGGACGAGTACGGGGCGGAGCTGTTCCGCCTCCAGGACCGCAAGGGCGGCGACTACCTCCTCGGCCCCACCCACGAGGAGATCTTCACCCTGCTGGTGAAGGACCAGGCGTCGTCGTACAAGGACCTGCCCGTCATCCTCTACCAGATCCAGCACAAGTACCGTGACGAGGCCCGCCCCCGGGCCGGCATCCTGCGCGGCCGCGAGTTCCTGATGAAGGACTCGTACTCGTTCGACACGGAGGACGAGGGCCTCGCGCACTCGTACGCCCTGCACCGCCAGGCGTACCAGCAGGTCTTCGCGCGCCTCGGCCTCGACTACCGCATCTGCGCGGCCACCGCCGGCGCGATGGGCGGCTCCAAGTCGGAGGAGTTCCTCGCCCCCGCCGAGGCCGGCGAGGACACCTTCGCGGACTGCCCGAACTGCGACTTCGCGGCGAACACGGAGGCGGTGAACTTCCCCCTGACCCCGCAGGAGCCCACCGCCCCCGCGCTGGAGGAGATCCCCACCCCCGACACCCCGACGATCGAGACCCTGGCCGCCGCCCTCGGCGTCCCCGCCTCCGCGACCCTGAAGAACCTGCTGGTCAAGGTGGACGGCGAGATCGTCGCCGTCGGCGTCCCCGGCGACCGCGAGGTCGACCTCGGCAAGGTCGAGGCCCACTTCGCGCCCGCCACCGTCGAACTGGTCACCGCCGAGGACTTCACCGGCCGCCCCGACCTGGTCCGCGGCTACGTCGGCCCCCAGGGCCGGCAGGAGAAGCTCACCTACATCGCCGACCCGCGCGTCGCCCCCGGCACCGCCTGGATCACCGGCGCCAACAAGGACCAGACGCACGCGAAGAACGTCGTAGCGGGCCGTGACTTCGACGTCGACGCGTACGTCGACGTCGTGGTCGTCCAGGAGGGCGACCCCTGCCCCGCCTGCGGCACCGGCCTCAAGCTGGACCGCGCCATCGAGATCGGCCACATCTTCCAGCTCGGCCGCAAGTACGCCGACGCCCTCAAGCTCGACGTCCTCGGCCAGCACGGCAAGCCGGTCCGCGTCACCATGGGCTCCTACGGCATCGGCGTCTCCCGCGCCGTCGCCGCGCTCGCCGAGCAGACCGCCGACGACAAGGGCCTGTGCTGGCCCGCCGAGGTCGCCCCGGCCGACGTCCACGTCGTCGCCGCCGGCAAGGCCCTCCAGACCGAACTGGCCCTGGACGTCTCGGAGAAGCTTCGCGAGGCGGGCCTGCGCGTCCTCGTCGACGACCGCGCGGGCGTCTCCCCGGGCGTCAAGTTCACCGACTCCGAGCTGATCGGCGTCCCGAAGATCCTGGTCGCCGGCCGCCGCGCCGCCGAAGGCGTCCTGGAGCTGAAGGACCGCAGGACCGGTGAGCGCGAGGAGCTGACGGTCGACGAGGCGATTGCCCGCCTGAGCGCGTAAACCAACTCCTCAGAAACGTCTTTGGGAGCCTGAAGGAAGCTCACAGGCTTCTCTCAGGCCGTTCCCCGACCGTAGTGCGTGACAGAACGTCACCACGGAGGGGAACGGCCATGACGACCAGAGAAGAGGAACGCGGCGCCGCTTCGGCGGTCCGCAGAGGAGCGAGGCGCACGGCGGCCCTCGCGGCGGCGCTGACGCTGGCCGCGGCGGCGGGGATGTTCGCGCTCGTCGGCACGATGCAGGCGGGCGCGGACACGACGGCCGGTTCGAGCAGCAACTCGTCGAGCAGCAGCGGGAGTTCGTCGAGCGGCACGAGCGACTCGTCCGGTACGACGGACAGCTCCAGCTCTACGACGGACAGCTCCTCGAACTCGGACAGTTCCAGCAGCTCCACCACCAACTCCGGCTCCAGCGGCCTCACTTCCTCCTCCGGCGGCTCCTCCTCCGACTCCACCTCGGGGGCGTCGTGACGACCACGCCGCTCGCACCCCGCCTCACCGCCGCCACCGAGTGGCGGGCCCTCGGCACCACGGTCCGCCTGGTCGTCACCGACCCCGCCCTCCTGGACCCCTGCGACCTCCTCCTCGCCCGCCACCTCGCCGAGGTCGACGCCGCGTGCAGCCGCTTCCGCGAGGACTCCGAACTCACGTCCCTGGACGGCACGTTCGGCCGCCCGGTCCGCGTGAGCCCCCTCCTCGCGGAGGCCCTCGCAGTGGCCCTGAAGGCGGCCCGCGACACGGACGGCGCGGTCGACCCCACGGTCGGCACGGCCATGCGAGCCCTCGGCTACGACCGCGACTTCACCCTCGTCCGCGAGGACGACCGCCCGATCCTCCTCACCCTGCGCCGCACACCGGGCTGGCGCACGATCCACCTCGACGGCGACACGGTCACCGTCCCGGAGGGCGTCCGCCTCGACCTGGGCGCGACGGCGAAGGCGTGGGCGGCGGACAAGGCCGCCAACACCCTTGCACGGGCGGCGGGTTGCGGGGTGCTGGTGAGCCTCGGCGGCGACACGGCGGTAGCGGGCGAACCCCCGACGGGCGGCTGGCAGATCCGGGTCCAGGACATCACGGGCCCGGTGGACGAGACGCCTGCGCCCGGCTCGTACGACACGGTCGGCCTAACCTCCGGCGGCCTCGCCACGTCCGGCACGACCGCGCGCCGCTGGCGCCGGGGCAGCCAGGACCTCCACCACATCGTCAACCCCCGCACAGGACTGCCGGTCCGCTCCCCCTGGCGCACGGTCACGGTCGCGGCGGCGACCTGCGCGGAGGCGAATGCGGCGAGCACGGCGGCGTTGGTGAAGGGGGAGGGGGCGGAACGTTGGCTGGCTCAACGGGGCCTGGCGGCAAGGCTGGTAAGGCATGACGGAGAGGTCATTGCAACGCAGGGCTGGCCAAACCGCCTAGGGGCGCGGGACTGTGCCGATTTGCGGCTCCGCCGCGGGGCGCGACCAGCCACCAACTGCGAGGTAGCCGCATGACCTCCGAAACCCTCTGGTACGCCAACAGAGCCACCGGTGCAGTAACTCTCCTGCTGTTCACCGCAGTTGTCCTCCTCGGCATCGCCGTCCGCCTAAGGACCCGCCTCCCCGGCCTCCCCCGCTTCGGCACGATCACCCTCCACCGCACCCTCTCCCTCTCCGCAACCGCCTTCCTGGCCCTGCACATAGCGGCAGCCACCGTCGACACGTACGTCAACATCACCCTCACCGACGCGATCGTCCCCTTCCTCTCCGACTACCAGCCCTTCTGGCTGGGCCTCGGCACAGTCGCCTTCGACCTCCTGCTGGCCGTCCTGATCACGAGCCTCCTCCGCGCCCGCCTGGGCCACAGAACCTGGCGCACCCTGCACTGGCTGGCGTACGCATCCTGGCCGATCGCCCTCGCGCACGGCATAGGCATCGGCACGGACACCGGCACCGACTGGATGACCTGGCTGACGATCGCCTGCGTCACCACCGTGCTCGCGGCCTTCACGATCCGCGTCACCCAGGCGGCCCGCGAATCCCGCCGCACCCCAACCACCCTCCTGCGCACGGGAGTCAGCCCATGACCGCCACCTTCCCCGACCTGCACATGTCCCCCCGCCTCCTGGCCCCCGGCCACACCCCGGCGGACCTCCCCACCCACGTCCAGCGCTACGGCCCCGCGCGCTACGACGGCCCCGAGACCGTCCTCAGGACGCTCGCGGAATCCGGCCTCACGGGCAGAGGCGGCGCCGCGTTCCCGGCGTACCGCAAACTCGTCGCCGTACGGGAGAACGCCCGCCGCACCAGCAAGCCGCCGGTGGTCATAGCGAACGGCGCGGAGGGCGAGCCGGCGAGCCGCAAGGACCGTACGCTGCTCCAGCTCTCGCCCCATCTCGTCCTGGACGGCCTCCAGTTGGCGGCGTACGCGGTGGGTGCGGGGGAGGCGTACGTCGCCGTCGAGGACGGCGCGACCTGGCTGGAGTCGGCGGTCGCCGCCCGCCGGGACGACCCCCTGCCCACCAAGGTCGTCCGCCTCCCCAAGTCCTTCCTCTCCGGCCAGGCGTCGGCGCTGGCCCGCTACGTCTCCGGCGGCCCCGCCACCCCGGCCCACCAGGACCCGCCGGTCAGGGAGAGAGGCGTACACCGAGCCCCCACCCTCGTCCAGAACGTCGAGACCCTGGCCCACCTCGCCCTGATCGCCCGCTACGGCGCGGACTGGTTCCGTACGGCGGGCACGCCGGCCCACCCGGGCAGCGCGCTGTGCACCGTCCACGCGCCCGGCCGGGAACCCCGGGTCGTGGAGGCGCCGTACGGCATGCCGATCGGCCGCCTCCTTCCCCTGGACGGCGTCTCGGCGGTCCTGGTCGGCGGCTACCACGGCACCTGGATCCCGGCGCCGGAAGCATCCCAAGTCCCCCTGAACGCCGACCACTTGGGAGCGGGCGTCCTGCTGGCGCTCCCGGTGACCCGCTGCGGAGTGAAGGAAACGGCCGGCATCCTGCGCTACTTGGCCCTCCAGTCGGCCGGCCAGTGCGGCCCTTGCCTCAACGGCCTTCCCCGTATGGCCGCGGCCTTCGAGACCCTCGCGACACCGGGCCCACAGGGCAACGCCCGTACGGACCTGACCCGTTGGGCGGGCCTGGTGGAAGGGCGGGGGGCCTGCCACCACCCCGACGGAACGGTCCGGCTGGTGCGCAGCGCACTGACGACGTTCACAGGGGAGCTGGACGCGCACGCGCGGGGCTACTGCACGGAGAAGGGGAACAACTGATGGACCAGCGGATAGAGATCGACTGGACGTCGTGCCAGGCGCATGGGCTGTGCGCGGAACTCCTGCCGGAGCATGTGAGGTTGGACGAGTGGGGTTACCCGCTGGTGAACGGAGTACCGGTGCCGGAGAGGACGGCGAAGCGGGCGAACAGAGCGGCAAGGGACTGCCCAGCCCTAGCGCTGAAACTCAAGACCAGCCACGTTCTTTAGGGGCGCGGGGCTGTATCGATCTGCGGCTACCGCCGCGTGGGCGCGATCAGCCACGAAGCACCCGCACCCAACGACGCACCTCTAAAGCCACGCAGCAAATTCCAGCAACAACTCCGCATCCCCCGTCCGCCCCACCCGCATCGCCCGCACCCCCGACTCCACCGCCCGGAACAGCACCCATCCCCGCAACCTCTCCTGATCCACCTCCAGCACCTCCGCCAGCTTCTTCACCCGCCGCCGGGCCACCGCGGCCCCGGAAGGCGACCCCACGAGATCCTCCACCCGGTCCCGCACCAGCCGCGCCAGATCGAACGCGCACTCACCCACCACCGGATCCGGCCCCACCGCGAGCCACGGCGACCGCTCACCCGCGAGCACCTTGCTCTGCCGGAACGTCCCGTGCAGCAACCGCACCTCGGACTCCGACCCCACCAGCTCCTCCCGCACGCCGAGCGCCGCGTCCACCAGGGAACCCACGACCGCATCGCCGCGCGCAGCGAACCGCATCGCCTCGGCCTGCCGCCCCGTCCGCTCGGCGACGGTCTCGAACGCGAACCCCTCCGGCGGCTCCACCCACAGCCGTCGAAGCGCCCCGGCGGCCTCCAGTGTCGCCTTCGCCTCCGGCAGGGTCCGCACGGAGACATCGGTCCGCAGCCGCTCCAGCAGCAGCGCCCCGTCCCCACCGCCCAGCACCTGGACGGCCCCGAGCCCGCCCCAGTGCTCCAGCGCGGCCAGCTCCGCCGCCGGCCGGAACCGCTCGGGCGCGACCTTCAGCACGGCGGGACCACCGTCGGCGAGCCGCACCAGCACGACCAGACCGCTGCGCCCCCCGGGCACCTGCACCCGCTCGACACTCACCCCGTGCGCGGCGGCGGCCCGCTCGACGGCGGAAGGCAGCCCCTCCAGCCAGGCGGCGGCGTCCGGCACGCTCTCGGAGAGCGCCCGGACCAACCGCTGAGGCGGCTCGATGTGCGGCATACGTGAGGTGTTCCCTTCTCCCTGCTGAACAAGGCTGAACAAGGCCGAACAAGGCTGGACAAGGCTGGACAAGGCCGAACACACGCTCCGGCACCGGACGGACCGCGTCAAGCCGACGGCGTGGCCCCCTCCGGCGTGGCCGTATCCCCACCCCGCTCGGCGAGCCCAGGGAAGGCTACGCTGCCGCCGCCCCACCGCACCGCCCGCACCGACGCCTCCCGCAGCGCGCCCGCCGCGTCCCCGCGCCGCGCCCCGGACGAGGCCCGTACGAGGTCGGAGTACACCCCGGCGATCCGCTCCTCAAGACCGGCGGCGAGCCGTACGGCCGCGGAGGGCCCGTCGACGGGGAACGGCAGCGCGTACCCGGCGTCCGCCGCGACCGGCTCGGCCCCCAGGTCCCGTACGGCCCGGGTGAGCGCGTCCCGCCGGGCCCGGTGGGCGTCCCACGCGGCGCGGGCCTCAGCGCGCCGAGCCTCTCCGATCTGGCCCCCGACGACCCCGTACCCGTACACCGCCGCGTGCTCGGCGGCCAGCGCCGCCTGTACGGCGTCCAGCTCCGCGCTCATCGGGCCCCCTCCGTCAGTACGTACGCGTGCACGGCCCCGGCGGCCGCCACGGACGCCAGCAACCGCGCCAGCTCCCCGGGCACCGTCAGCAGATCGGCCGCCCGCCGATCGGCCAACGCCCGCTCGGCGGCGGCGAGTTCGGTGAGGGCGGTCTTGTCGTCGACGGGAGGCGCGGCAGGAGCCGGGGGAGCGGCGGCCCCGGACGGAGTCCCCGACGGCGAAACGGACGGCGAGGCGGACGGCGACACCGTCCCCCCGAACGCCCCCACATGCCGCACGACCTCCCCCCGCAGCGGTGCCAGTACCCCCGCGAGGCCGGGCCGCGCGGCGAGCGCCGCGTCGTACCGCTTCAGCAGTGCCTGACTGTCCTGGACCGCCCGGGCCCGCACCCGCTGGGAGACGGAGGGCGCCTTGGCGGCGGTCTCCTCCGTGGTGGACCCGGAGGAGGAGCAGCCGGCGGCGCCGAACAGGGCCGCGGCGGCGAGAAGGGTTCTTCGGCGCGGCCCCGAGGGGGTGCGCGGCGGGGAGTACGGCACGTCAGACGTCCTCTGGATGGTCGTACGAAGGGATGGTCGGGCCCGACGGTGATCACCGTACCGGCGGGTCGGGCGCCCGGTGTCGGCAGGCACTGTCCCCCAGCCGGGTGGACGGCAACACCCTCGCCGACCGGATACCCTTTGACCAGACACGCGACCATCCCACAACAGCACACGCGGCCGAGGAGTCACCCGGATGAGCACCACCCAGAGCGAGAGGCTGCGAGAGCTCCTGGAACCGCTCGTCACCTCCCAGGGGCTGGACCTCGAAGAGATCGCGGTGGAGACCGTGGGCCGCAAGAAGGTGCTGCGGGTCGTCGTGGACGCGGACACCGGCGCCGATCTGGACGCCGTCGCCGACGTCAGCCGCGCGCTCTCGGCGAAGCTCGACGAGACGAACGCGATGGGCGACGCGGCGTACGACCTGGAGGTCGGCACCCCCGGCGCGGAGCGCCCGCTCAAGGAGCACCGGCACTACGTGCGCGCGCTGGACCGGCTGGTGAAGTTCCAGCTCACCGAGGGCGGCGAGGTCACCGCCCGCATCCTCGCCGTGGACGACGAGGGCCTCGACCTGGAGGTGCCCGGCGTGAAGGGCCGCAAGGCCACCGCCCGCAGGCTCGCCTTCACCGAGATCGACAAGGCCCGCGTCCAGGTCGAGTTCAACCGTAAAGACGTAGCTGACAACGTGAAGGAAGAGGAGGCGTAGCCGTGGACATCGACATGAGTGCCCTGCGGGGCTTGGTGCGGGAGAAGGAGATCTCCTTCGACCTGCTGGTCGAGGCGATCGAGTCGGCCCTCCTCATCGCCTACCACCGCACCGAGGGAAGCCGCCGCCGCGCGCGCGTGAAGCTCGACCGCGAGAGCGGGCATGTGACCGTGTGGGCGAAGGAGGACCCGGAGGACCTGGAGGAGGGTCAGGAGCCGCGCGAGTTCGACGACACCCCGTCGGACTTCGGCCGGATCGCCGCGACCACCGCCAAGCAGGTCATCCTCCAGCGCCTGCGGGACGCGGAGGACGACGCGACGCTCGGCGAGTACGCCGGCCGCGAGGGCGACATCGTCACCGGTGTCGTCCAGCAGGGCCGCGACCCGAAGAACGTGCTGGTCGACATCGGCAAGATGGAGGCCATGCTGCCCGTGCAGGAGCAGGTCCCGGGCGAGACGTACACCCACGGGCTGCGCCTGCGCTCGTACGTCGTCCGGGTCGCCAAGGGCGTCCGGGGCCCGTCGGTCACCCTCTCCCGTACGCACCCCAACCTGGTGAAGAAGCTGTTCGCCCTGGAGGTCCCGGAGATCGCCGACGGTTCCGTCGAGATCGCCGCGATCGCCCGCGAGGCCGGCCACCGCACCAAGATCGCCGTCCGCTCCACCCGCAGCGGCCTGAACGCCAAGGGCGCCTGCATCGGCCCGATGGGCGGCCGGGTGCGCAACGTCATGGGTGAGCTGAACGGCGAGAAGATCGACATCGTCGACTGGTCGGACGACCCGGCGGAGATGGTGGCCAACGCCCTGTCGCCCGCGCGGGTGTCGAAGGTGGAGGTCGTCGACCTCTCCGCCCGCTCGGCCCGGGTGACCGTGCCGGACTACCAGCTGTCGCTGGCGATCGGCAAGGAGGGCCAGAACGCCCGCCTCGCCGCCCGGCTGACCGGCTGGCGGATCGACATCCGGCCGGACACCGAGCAGCAGGACGCGCAGGCAGGGGAATAGATCACGCCGGTCAACGGCTGGATCACGTCAGTTATATCGCGGCACGTGTTCGACTCCTGACCCAAAGGGGTGAGGTCGCCGCGGGGAGGTAGACTTAACGGTGTCTGGCCGGACGCACGCCCGATCATGCCCTGAACGCACCTGTGTGGGGTGCCGGGAGCGAACGGCCAAGGCACACCTGCTGCGCATCGTGGCGGCCGAGGGCGCATGCGTCCCCGACCCTCGCGGTACGCTGCCCGGCCGGGGTGCGTATCTGCATCCCGTCCCCGGCTGTCTCGACCAGGCGGTACGCCGCCGGGCGTTCACACGGGCCTTGCGAGCCCCGGGAGCGCTCGACACAAAGGCGTTGCGTCAGTACGTCGAGCAGGCGACCGTTGCCGATGAGGCGACACCGTAAGGAAGTGGCGCGCGGACCGTCCGCGTGGCCAGGTACCCCGCGAGTTGGAAGTAGGTCGAGATTGCGATGAGCACTCGATGAGCACGCGATGAGTACGCCCATGAAGTAGCGACGGTCCGGACTGAACCCGGACCTCAAAGGAGCGAAGTGGCTAAGGTCCGGGTATACGAACTCGCCAAGGAGTTCGGTGTGGAGAGCAAGGTCGTCATGGCCAAGCTCCAGGAACTCGGTGAATTCGTCCGTTCGGCGTCTTCGACCATCGAAGCGCCCGTCGTCCGCAAGCTGACGGACGCCTTCCAGGGCGGCGGCAAGCCCGCCCCCCGCAAGTCTGCCCCCAAGCCCGGTGCGCCCTCCCCGGCGACATCGGCACGCCCCGGTCCGCCGAAGCCGGCGGCCCCCAAGCCCCCGGCGGCGCAGGCACCCGCGGCTCCGGCCGCGCCGGTGACCCCCGCGCCCGCCGCCCAGGCACCCTCGGCGCCGGCCCCCGCGGCCCAGGCGCCCTCCGCCGGTCCGCGTCCGGGCCCCAAGCCCGCGCCGCGTCCGGCCCCGGCCGTCCCGGAGTTCACCGCTCCGCCGTCGGCCCCGGCCCCGCAGACGCCCGCGGCCCAGGCGCCCCGCCCCGGCGGCCCGCGTCCCGGCCCGGCCCCCAAGCCCGGTGCCCGTCCGGCCCCGCAGGGCCAGGGCGACCGCGGCCAGCGTCCGGCCGGTGACCGTGGCCCGCGTCCCGGTGGCGCCCCCGGCGCCCGTCCGGGCGGCCGTCCGGCGGGTCCCCGTCCGGGCAACAACCCGTTCACGTCCGGTGGCAACGCCGGCATGGGCGCCCCCCGTCCGCAGGGCGCGCGCCCGCAGGGCGGCGGTCCGCGTCCCGGCCCCGGCGGCGCTCCCGGCGCCGGTCCCCGTCCGCAGGGCCCCGGTGCCCAGCAGGGCGGCGGTCCTCGTCCGCAGGCTCCGGGCGGTGCCCGTCCGACGCCCGGCGGCATGCCGCGTCCGCAGGGTCCCGGTGCCGGTGGCCCGCGTCCCGGTGGTCCGCGTCCCAACCCCGGCATGATGCCGCAGCGTCCGGCTGCCGGCCCGCGTCCCGGCGGCGGCCCCGGTGGCCGTGGTCCCGGTGGCGGTCCCGGCCGTCCCGGCGGTGCCGGCGGCGGTCGTCCCGGCGGCGGTGGCGGCTTCGCCCGTCCCGGCGGTGGCGGCGGCGGTGCCGGTCGTCCCGGCGGTGGCGGCGGCTTCGGCGCCCGTCCCGGTGGCGGCGGCTTCGGCGGTGGCCCCGGTGGCGGTGGCGGCGGTGGCCGTCCCGGCTTCGGCGGCCGTCCCGGCGGTCCCGGTGGCCGTGGTGGCACGCAGGGCGCCTTCGGCCGTCCCGGCGGTCCCGCGCGCCGTGGCCGCAAGTCGAAGCGGCAGAGGCGCCAGGAGTACGAGGCCATGCAGGCCCCGAGCGTCGGCGGCGTGATGCTGCCGCGCGGCAACGGCGAGACCATCCGTCTCTCCCGCGGCGCGTCGCTCACGGACTTCGCGGAGAAGATCAACGCCAACCCGGCGTCCCTCGTCGCGGTCATGATGAACCTCGGCGAGATGGTCACCGCCACCCAGTCCGTCTCCGACGAGACGCTGGAGCTCCTGGCCGGCGAGATGAACTACACGGTTCAGATCGTCAGCCCGGAGGAGGAGGACCGCGAGCTGCTCGGCTCGTTCGACATCGAGTTCGGCGAGGACGAGGGCGACGAGGAGGACCTCGTGGTCCGCCCGCCGGTCGTCACCGTCATGGGTCACGTCGACCACGGCAAGACGCGTCTTCTCGACGCGATCCGCAAGACGAACGTCATCGCGGGCGAGGCCGGCGGCATCACCCAGCACATCGGTGCCTACCAGGTGGCCACCGAGGTCAACGGCGAGGACCGCGCGATCACCTTCATCGACACCCCGGGTCACGAGGCGTTCACCGCCATGCGTGCCCGTGGTGCCCGGTCGACGGACATCGCGATCCTGGTCGTCGCGGCCAACGACGGCGTCATGCCGCAGACGGTCGAGGCGCTCAACCACGCCAAGGCGGCCGACGTCCCGATCGTCGTCGCGGTCAACAAGATCGACGTCGAGGGCGCCGACCCGACCAAGGTGCGCGGCCAGCTCACCGAGTACGGGCTGGTGGCCGAGGAGTACGGCGGCGACACCATGTTCGTCGACATCTCCGCCAAGCAGGGTCTGCACATCGACTCCCTGCTGGAGGCCGTCGTCCTCACCGCCGACGCCTCGCTCGACCTGCGGGCCAACCCGAACCAGGACGCGCAGGGCATCTCCATCGAGTCGCGCCTCGACCGCGGTCGCGGTGCCGTCTCCACGGTCCTCGTCCAGCGAGGCACCCTGCGGGTCGGCGACACGATGGTCGTCGGTGACGCGTACGGCCGCGTCCGGGCGATGCTCGACGACAACGGCAACAACGTGACGGAAGCCGGTCCCTCGACCCCGGTCCAGGTGCTCGGTCTCACCAACGTCCCCGGCGCGGGCGACAACTTCCTCGTCGTCGACGAGGACCGCACCGCCCGCCAGATCGCCGAGAAGCGCGCGGCTCGCGAGCGCAACGCGGCGTTCGCCAAGCGTGTCCGCCGTGTCTCCCTCGAAGACCTGGACAAGGTGCTCAAGGCCGGCGAGATCCAGCAGCTCAACCTCATCATCAAGGGTGACGCTTCTGGTTCCGTCGAGGCCCTGGAGTCCTCCCTGCTCCAGCTCGACGTCGGCGAAGAGGTCGACATCCGGGTCCTGCACCGCGGCGTCGGTGCGGTCACGGAGTCCGACATCGACCTGGCCATGGGCTCGGACGCCATCGTCATCGGCTTCAACGTCCGCGCGGCCGGCCGCGCGGCGCAGATGGCCGAGCGCGAAGGTGTCGACGTCCGGTACTACTCGGTCATCTACCAGGCGATCGAGGAGATCGAGGCGGCCCTGAAGGGCATGCTGAAGCCGGAGTACGAGGAGGTCGAGCTCGGTACGGCGGAGATCCGCGAGGTCTTCAAGTCGTCCAAGCTGGGCAACATCGCCGGTGTCCTCATCCGCTCCGGCGAGGTCAAGCGCAACACGAAGGCCCGCCTCGTCCGCGACGGCAAGGTCATCGCGGAGAACCTCAACATCGAGGGTCTGCGGCGCTTCAAGGACGACGTCACCGAGATCCGCGAAGGGTTCGAGGGCGGTATCAACCTCGGCAACTTCAACGACATCAAGATCGACGACGTCATCGCGACGTACGAGATGCGCGAGAAGCCGCGCGTCTGATCTGCACGCGATCGGGGCCGGTCGGCGGAGAGGAATTTCCGTCGATCGGCCCCGGCCGTTGCGTGTACGGTTCCCGTATCGGCGCCCAAGCGCGGCGCCAGTACCCCGAACCGGCGGGACATCCGGCACACACATGTACGTGGGGACTCTGTCCTTCGACCTCCTCCTCGGCGATGTTCACTCGCTGAAGGAGAAGCGTTCCGTCGTCCGTCCGATCGTGGCCGAGCTCCAGCGCAAGTACGCGGTGAGCGTGGCCGAGACCGGCAACCAGGATCTGCACCGCCGGGCCGAGATCGGGCTCGCGGTGGTCTCGGGGGACGTGGAACACCTGACCGATGTACTCGACCGCTGTGAGCGTCTCGTCGCCGCGCGGCCGGAGGTGGAGCTGCTCTCGGTTCGACGCAGGCTCCACGGCGACGAAGACTGAAATGAAGCGGCAACCCAGCAAGTCAGTAGTGACGAAGGAGACGGACCAGTGGCCGACAACGCCCGCGCCAAGAGGCTGGCGGACCTCATCCGAGAAGTGGTGGCCCAGAAGCTCCAGCGGGGCGTCAAGGACCCGAGGCTCGGTACGCACGTCACCATCACGGACGCCCGGGTCACCGGCGACCTGCGGGAGGCGACCGTCTTCTACACCGTGTACGGCGGTGACGAGGAGCGGGCCGAGGCCGCGGCCGGCCTGGAGAGCGCCAAGGGCATCCTGCGCTCCGAGGTGGGCCGGGCGGCCGGCGTGAAGTTCACGCCGACCCTGACCTTCGTCGCGGACGCCCTCCCCGACAACGCCCGCACCATCGAGGACCTCCTCGACAAGGCTCGGCTGTCCGACGAGAAGGTCCGCGAGGCATCGGCCGGCGCGGACTACGCCGGCGGCGCCGACCCGTACAAGAAGCCCGGCGACGAGACGGACGACAGCGCCGAATGACCAGCAAGCCCACCCCGCCCGACGGCCTCGTCATCGTCGACAAGCCGTCGGGCTTCACCTCCCACGACGTGGTCGCCAAGATGCGCGGCATCGCCCGCACCCGCCGCGTCGGCCACGCCGGCACGCTCGACCCGATGGCGACGGGCGTCCTCGTCCTCGGCGTGGAGCGCGCCACGAAACTCCTCGGGCACCTCGCGCTGACCGAGAAGGAGTACCTCGGCACGATCCGGCTCGGCCAGACGACGGTCACGGACGACGCGGAGGGCGAGATCACGGCGTCCGCCGACGCGTCGAAGGTGACGCGCGAGCAGGTCGACGCGGGCGTCGCCAAGCTCACCGGCGACATCATGCAGGTCCCCTCCAAGGTCAGCGCCATCAAGATCGACGGCGTCCGCTCCTACAAGCGGGCCCGCGACGGCGAGGACTTCGAGATCCCGGCCCGCCCGGTGAAGATCTCCTCCTTCCAGGTGTACGACGTCCGCGAGGCCGTCGCCGAGGACGGCACCCCCGTCGTCGACCTGGTCGTCTCCGTCGTCTGCTCCTCCGGCACCTACATCCGCGCCCTCGCCCGCGACCTCGGCACGGACCTCGGCGTCGGCGGCCACCTCACGGCGCTGCGCCGCACCCGCGTCGGCCCCTACAAGCTGGACTCCGCGCGCACCCTCGACCAGCTCCAGGAGGAGCTGACGGTCATGCCGGTCGCGGACGCGGCCACCGCGGCCTTCCGCCGCTGGGACGTCGACGCCAAGCGCGCCCGGCTCCTGCTGAACGGGGTCCGCCTCGACATGCCCGACGAGTACACGGACGCCGGCGCGGTCGCGGTCTTCGACCCCGAGGGGCGCTTCCTCGCGCTGGTCGAGTCGGAGAAGGGGAAGGCGAAGAGCCTGGCGGTCTTCGGCTGACCCGTCGTTCCGCGGGGGTTCCCGTGGAGTGTGCGGTTTCCCGTGGAGCGGCGAGCACGGGGTGTGCCTTCGCCGCTCCACGGACCCCCCTCGGTTCCCCCGCCTCCAAGGGTTATCCATCCGGGGCCGTCTGTTCACCCGTCCGGGCGGGCGCTCGGAGTGAACCGAGGGAGCGTGCGGGGGCGCGTTCGTCTCGCGATCTGTCCCGCCGATCACCGCCGCCCTACCGTTCGAGGAAGGGCAGGCGCGCGGTGGGGAGGTAGGACGGATGGGGGCTCCTTCCGGGGGCGACGGCATGGACGAGGGGGATGGCGGGGACGGGGGCTGTGGCAGGGACGGGGCCCATGGCGGGGACGGGGGCCATGGCAGGGACCTCTCCCTCCCGGACGTCGTCGTCCGCATCCGGGACCTCGCCGGCCGCCCCCGAGGCGTCGGCTTCCTCGCCGACCACCACGGCACCCTCGTCACCGCCCACGAGGTGATCGACGGCCTTCCCCGCATCGTCCTGTACGGCGCCGGCGACCGGACCTGCGTCGTCACCTCCGACGCGGTCACCGCGCTCCCGGAACTCGACCTCGCCCTCGTCCACACGGACGGCCTCGCCACGGACCCCCTGCCCGTCGCGGCCCGGCGCGAGGTGGCGGCCGGTACGTACGTCCGGCTCGCCGCCGGCTGCTGGCGAGAGGCCCGCGTCCTCGCCACCACCCACGCGACCTACACCGCGACCGACCGCTTCCACCTCCTGCCCGGCACCCTCGAACTCGCCATCGGCACCACCGGCCGCGACGCCCTCCGCCTCGGCGGCGGCGCGGCGGGCGGCCCCGTCCTCGATGCGGCCACCGGCACCGTCGTCGCCGTCCTCGGCACGGCCCTCCAGTCCGACCACCGCGACGTCGGCTTCGCCATCCCCCTCCACACGGCAGCGGCCCGAAGCCCCGCCCTGACAGCCCTCCTGACCCACAACGCGGCAACGGTCCCGGCCTACGGCCCGGACCTCAACTTGGCGGGCGTCCTGGAACTCACAGCAACATCGGTGGGCTCGGACGGACCACCGGGGGCACTGGCGGGGTACGCCGGGGGGTGGCCGGAGGGGCTTCGGGGGACGGGTGCCGGTGAGGGGGAGGGGGCAAAAGGGGGTTGGGGCAGGGGTGTTGGCGTGAGCGGGGTGGGGGAGGCGGCTGGGGGTACGGGGGTTGGCGGGGGAGGGGCGGGAGGGGGCGCTTGGGGTACGGGTGTTGGGGCGACGGGCGCGGGTGGCTCGGCTGCGGGTGTTGGTGAGGGAGGGGCTGAAGAGTCCGGGTGGGGTGGGGGAGTTGGCGGAGGCGGGGCGACAAGGGACGGGTGGGGCACGGGTGTCGGTTTAGGTGTCTCGGGTGCGGGTGCGGGTGCGGGTGCGGGTGCGGACGAGTGTGGGGCCGGAGGGGTGGCTTGGGATGACGGTGACGGTGTCGGTGAGGGGGACGTGGTGCGGCCCGCTTGGAGCAGGCGTGCCGGTGAGGGGGCGACGGCAGGCGGGGGAAGCTGGTTCGACAGCGGTCGCGGCAAGGGCGATCGGAAGACCTGGGTGGGAAGTTCGGGGAACGGTGTCGTCCTGCCGGTCGAACGGGCGCTGCCCCTGCGGGAGTTCGCCGCGTTCACCACCGGCTCCGCTTCCGTGCTCGCGCTGGTCGGGCCGCCCGGCAGCGGGCGTACGACGGAACTCGCGGCGTTGGCCGCGCGGCGGCACCGGGCGGTCGAGCCGGCGCCGACGCTGTGGCTGAGGGGAGCGGACCTGCGGGACGACGACGAGTCCCTCGCGGACGCGGCGCGGCGTGCGCTGCGCAGGGCCGCGAGGATCGTCACCACCTCACAGGCACCGACAGCACCCCCCGACCCCGGGACGGTCACCCCCGCGGACCTCTCCCGCATCGCCCTCGCGGCAGGCCGCCCCCTGTTCCTCCTCCTGGACGGCCCGGAGGAAATGCCCCCCGTCCTGGCCCACCGCCTATCGTCCTGGACCGAAGGCACGATCACCTGGCTCCGAGAAACCGGCGCCCGACTGGTGGTGGCATGCAGGGCGGAGTACTGGGAGGCAGCGGGCGTGACCTTCCCAAGAGAAATGCTGCATGCCACACAAACCCCCAAGCCAAAGCCCTCACCCAAACGGACCACACCACCCGAACCGAGCCCACGCACTGCCACCGCTCCCGCACCTCCCCCGAGATGGGCCCAACCGAACGCACCCGAACGGCACCCCCAGCCGCAGCCCAGCACAGGCGCCAACGCTGCTCCTGCCCCTCCTCGGTCCTCGGTAGAGCCGACTGCGCCTGAAGGGCACCCGCTGCTGGAGCCCAATTCACGCACTGCCGCCGCTCCCGGATCCCCCTGGTCTCAGCCGAACGCACCCGAACGGCACCCGCAGCCGCAGCCCAGCACAGGCGCCAACGCTGCCCCCACACCCCACCCGCCCTCCGACGAACCGAACGCACCCGAACGGCACCCACTGTTCGAAACCCGCCCACCCACCAGCACCGCACTCACCATTCACCCGGCCCCCGACCCCCACGAACCCCAACTCCCACTCACCTCCACGCCTCCCCCCGGACCTTCGCCCCTCCCTGCCTCTCGGCCCGTTCTGTCACCCCCACCCACCCTTCCTCCACCCCACTCAGCCCGTCCGGCGTTTGAGGACAAGGCCCCTTCAGGGCCGGTGCGGGGGTGTGGGGGCGGAGCCCCCGGGGATGGGACGGGTAGGGGCGGCGGGGGCGAGGAGAGTCTGTTGCCGGCCTGCGTCGAACTCGGCGAGTTCACGCAGAGCGAAGCGGAAGCGGCCCGAGCCCGCTACCGCGTGCCCGCCTTCGCCCTCGCCCCCTCCGCCGTCCGCCACCCCCTCACCCTCCGCCTCTTCTCCGAGGTCAGGACGGCCCTCCCCGACAGCCCACCCCCGGTGAACGCGGACAGGGACGACATCTTCGCCGCCTACCTGGACCTGATGTGCCTGAGGATCGCGGTACGGCTGGCCGCGGGGAGCGGCCTGCGCGGCACCCCCGTGAGGCGCCTCGCCGCAAGGGTCTCCGGCCAGGTCCACGAAGCCGCGAGACGCAGCCTGGGCCCGGGCCAGGGCGAGCTGGACAGGGTGGCGTTCGAGGAGGTGTTCCCCTGGACGCAGCCCCCACCGGGCCACCCCGGCGTGACGGGCTGGGCCTCGGCGGTCCTGACGGAGGGCCTGATCGTCCCGGCCGGCACGGGCTACCGCTTCGCGCACGAGGAACTCGCGGACTGGATCCAGGGCATGCACCTGGACCTGGAGGAGGCGCTGAATTCCCTGGCACACACCCCGCGCGCCGCGGACGTCATCCCGGTCCCGCACCACCGTATCGGCCCGGTGGTCCAGTCCCTCCTGCTCGTGGCGAGACAACAGGGCCCGACGGAACTGGCAGCGCACCTGAGGAAGTTGACCGAGTCCCTGGCGCGGACCCCGGACGCCTGGTGGCCGTCGCGCCTCCTCACGGAGACCTTGTCGAGGCTCCCGGACGCGACCCCGTACCTGGACGTCCTGCACGCGCTCGCGGACCACGTGGCGGCAAGGCCGCCCGACCGGGAACCCACCACGTTCCTCCCGGAGTTCTGGACGTCGCTGGCGCTCCCCCCGGCGCCTTTGTTCACGCTCCTGCGCCACCTCCTACGGGCGGACCCACCCCCGGGCACGACACCGACGCCCCGCTACCTGGACGCGGTGGCGGCGCTGCTGGAGGCGGACGCGGCGGCCGTACAACCGCACCTGGCCCTGTGGTTCGAGGACGACCGCCCCCTCCCGGGCGCCCCGGAGGCGACGGTCGCGGCGGCGGCGCAGGCACTGCTGTACGCGTACCGCCACCGCGCGCTGGACGACCTCACGGAGGTCCTGGTCGGCTGCGGCCACCGCAGGGCGGACGAACTGCTGGGCGCCCTCGCGGAGGACGAGCCGTCGGCGGTGTGCAGGGCGGTCGACCGCTGGGCGAGGGACGCCCGCCCGGCCCGGCGGGTCGCGGCGGTGTCGTACGGCCTGCGAGCGGCCCCGCACGTGACGACGGACGCGGACCGCGACCTCCTCAGCTACGCGGCGCAAGAACTGCTGGCGGAACTCCCCCTGGCGGGCGGCGCGTTGGGACTCCTCGTCCAGGACCCCCGGATCCGCGCGGCCCATCTCCCGCAGACCCTGGCCCACTTCACGGCGGCGGACCCCCAACTCCCCCCGACGGCCCTGCTCCCGGCGCTGAGGACCCACCCGGAACCGGTCCTGAAAGCCTTCCGCGCCCGCCTCAACCGCCCCGACACGGACCCGACGACCACGCTGCGCGCCCTCGCCGAGGTCACCGCCCACCCCCTCGCCCGCCGTATCGCGATCATGGTCCGGGAGACGGTGGAGCGCCGCCCGGAGACGGCGGAGGCGGTCGCCGCGTACGTGGACGACCGGCTGCGGCAGGGCCCGCCCGCCAGAGGCGTACTGCACCCGCTGGTCACCGCGCTCCTGACGACGTCCCCGCAGCCGGTGCGGTCCGCGCTCGCCGGGGTCCTCGCGACCCCGGACGCCTCCCCGGTGCGTACGGAACTGCGCGAGTTCCTCCTCACGCACGAGCAGGACCCCGCCGTACTGACCTCCTTCCTGCACGCGGCGGCCCTGCACCGCTCCCGCGAGCTGGTCCACCGCACGGGCCGTCTCCTCGTCCGCACCCCCGACGGCGCGACCCGTTTCGACCGCGGGCTCGTCGACCTCGGCCGGCACGTCCCCGGCTTCGCCGCCCGGGTCGCCCGCTGGATCGGCGAGTCCCCGCAGGAGTGGGCGACGGTCGTCGGCCCCGGCGCGCGCCGCATGATCGAGAACCTGGCGGGGGCGGGGGCCTTGGCGTGACCACGTGCGCCCCGTCACAGCGCTGATGCCGATGAGAGCGGGCGGCGCCGGACATGGCACCCTTAGACCTGCGCAAGTCGTAAGAGTCGGTACGGACAAGGGTTCGAGGAGCGGTCACAGTGCAGCGCTGGCGTGGCTTGGAGGACATCCCCCAGGACTGGGGGCGCAGCGTCGTCACCATCGGTTCCTACGACGGAGTCCACCGAGGCCACCAGCTGATCGTCCGGCACGCGGTGGAGCGGGCGCGGGAGCTGGGGGTGCCGGCCGTCGTCGTCACGTTCGACCCGCACCCCAGCGAGGTCGTCCGCCCGGGCAGCCACCCCCCGCTGCTGGCGCCGCATCACCGCCGCGCCGACCTGATGGCCGAGCTGGGTGTGGACGCGGTCCTCGTCCTGCCGTTCACCACCGAGTTCTCGAAGCTGTCGCCGGCCGAGTTCGTGGTCAAGGTGCTCGTCGACAAGCTGCACGCGAAGGCCGTCGTCGAGGGCCCCAACTTCCGTTTCGGCCACAAGGCCGCGGGGAACGTCGCGTTCCTCACCGAGCAGGGCACGGTGTACGACTTCGAGGTCGAGGTCGTCGACCTGTACGTGGCCGGTGAGGCGGGCGGCGGGGAGCCGTTCTCGTCCACGCTGACCCGGCGGCTCGTCGCCGAGGGGGACATCGAGGGGGCCAACGAGATCCTCGGCCGCCCGCACCGCGTCGAGGGCATCGTCGTCCACGGGGCCCAGCGGGGGCGGGAGTTGGGCTTCCCCACGGCCAACGTCGAGACGCTGCCGCACACCGCCGTCCCCGCCGACGGCGTGTACGCGGGCTGGCTGCACGCGGACGGCGAGGCCATGCCGGCCGCGATCTCCGTCGGCACGAACCCCCAGTTCGACGGCACGACACGGACGGTCGAGGCGTACGCGATCGACCGCGTCGGGCTCGATCTGTACGGGCTGCACGTCGCCGTCGACTTCCTCGCGTACGTGCGCGGGCAGGCGAAGTTCGACTCGCTGGAGGCGCTGCTCGAACAGATGGCGCTGGACGTGAAGCGCTGCCGCGAGCTGATCGCGGAGGCGGAGGAGAAGTAACCCGCTCCGTACGGGACTGATGAGGGCGGCCGGTGCTTTTTCGAGCACCGGCCGCCCTCGTTCTACTGCTGCGGCGGGTACGGCTGGCCGGGGTAGGGCTGGCCCGGATACGGCTGCTGGCCCGGCATCGGCTGCCCCGGGTACGGCATCTGCTGGCCCGGCATCTGCTGGTAGCCCGGCATCGGGGGCGCCGCCACCGGCGGGGGGTTGCCGTCGCTCGTCCACAGGCCGTGGGACTGCTGGTGGCGTACGAAGTCCTCGGCGACCAGCGACGCCAGGTGGAAGTACGCCTCGCGGACCTTGGGGCGCATCATGTCGAGGTCGACCTCCGCGCCGGCCGCGAGGTGCTCGTCGAAGGGGACGACCACGACGCCCCGGCAGCGGGTCTCGAAGTGGCTGACGATGTCCTCCACCTTGATCATCTTGCCGGTCTCGCGGACCCCGGAGATGACCGTGAGGGACCGGGCGACGAGGTCGGCGTAGCCGTGCGCCGAGAGCCAGTCCAGGGTGGTGCTCGCGCTGGACGCGCCGTCCACCGACGGCGTCGAGATGATGATCAGCTGGTCGGCGAGGTCCAGGACGCCGCGCATCGCGCTGTACAGCAGGCCCGTACCGGAGTCGGTCAGGATGATCGGGTACTGGTTGCCCAGCACGTCGATGGCCCGGCGGTAGTCCTCGTCGTTGAACGTCGTCGACACGGCCGGGTCCACGTCGTTCGCGATGATCTCCAGACCCGACGGCGCCTGCGACGTGAACCGGCGGATGTCCATGTACGAGTTGAGGTACGGGATCGCCTGCACGAGGTCCCGGATCGTCGCACCCGTCTCCCGCCGGACCCTGCGGCCCAGCGTGCCCGCGTCCGGGTTCGCGTCGATCGCGAGGATCTTGTCCTGGCGCTCGGTGGCGAGGGTCGAGCCCAGCGCGGTGGTGGTCGTGGTCTTCCCCACTCCACCCTTGAGACTGATCACCGCGATCCGATAGCACGACAGCACGGGCGTCCGGATCAGCTCCAGCTTCCGCTGCCGCTCGGCCTCCTCCTTCTTCCCTCCCAACTTGAACCGCGACCCACCCGCTCCCGGCCTGCTGCTCTTCGCCTTCTGCTTCTTGTTGTTGAGCAGCCGGTCCGAGGAGAGCTCGACAGCGGCGGTGTACCCGAGCGGAGCGGCCCCCGGATTCACCGGCTGCCGCTGATCATGCTGCACCGGCTGCGGCCAGGCCATACCCGTACGGGGATCGATGGGGGGCACTGAGGGATCCGCCGGGTGCTGCGGGAAACCGGGCGGGGTGGCTGCCGGGTTCGCGGGGTCGGCGGGGGGTTGCGGGAAGCCGGGGCCTGCCGGCTGGGCGGGGGGCAACGGGGCTGCGCCGGGGTGGGGGAAGCCGTAGCCCGCGGGCGGGGCCGGAGGCGTGGGGGCGGCCGGGGGCTGCGGGAAGCCGTAGCCCGCCGGTTGGGCAGGCGGCGTCGGGGCTGCGCCCGGCTGGGGGAAGCCGTAGCCCGCAGGCGGAGCCGGAGGCGTGGGGTTCGCGGGGTCGGCCGTCGGCTGGGGGAAGCCGTAGCCCGTCGGCTGGGCGGGCGGCGTCGGGGCCGCGGCGGTCTGCGGGAAGCCGTATCCGGTGGGCGGGGCGGGCGGGGTGCCCGGCTGGGCGGGGTTCGGGAAGCCGTAGCCCGCAGGGGGCGTCGGCTGCTGGGGGTTCGCCGGGGCGGCGGGAGGCTGCGGGAAGCCGTGGCCCGCCGGAGGGGTGCCCGGGGGTTGGTTCGCGGGGGGTTGCGGGAAGCCGTGACCCGGCTGGGCCGGGGGCCAGCCCGGGGGCGTGCCCTGCGGGTGCTGCGGCGGTTGTGCGGCGGCAGCCTGCGCGTCGGACGGGGGCTGCGGTTGGGCCGGCCACTGGGCTGCGGCGGTTGGGGCGGCCGGTTCGTACGACGGTGGCAGCGGAGGGAGCGGGGGGACGGGAGCTTGCTGGGGCGCCGGAAGCGTCCAGGAACCGTCCGGGGAGCCGGGAGCGGCCTCGGGAGCCGGGGTGGGTACGTCCGTGTCGACTGCGCCGGGGTCTTCCGTGCCGGCGGTTCCCGCAGCGGAGTCGCCGGGGCCGGCGTCGGCCGCGGGGATGCCGGTGCGGGGGTCGGCGGCATCGGCACCCTGCGCGGAGGGCTCCGAACCGGGAGCGGAACCGGGGGTCTGAGACTGAGGCTCGTTGCCGGAAGACTGAGCATGGGAGGCGTCGGCCTGAGCGCCGGTCGGGGGTGCGGGGGCATCGGCGCCAGGTACGGCACTGGTGTCTCCGGCGCCGGGGGCGCTCGCGTCGGACAGGGGACCGGCTTCGGGGTCGGCGACGCCGGTTTCGGCGGAGCTGGAGGCGCCTGCCTCGGCGGTGCCGGAGGGGACGCCTGTCCCGGTGGAGCCGGAGGAGGTACCGGCCGGGGTGGCGCCGGGAGCCCCAGGTTCGGTGGAGCCGACGGGGATGCCAGTGCTGGCGGTGCCGGGGACACCGGCCTCGGCGGGGCCGGAGGAGGTACCGGCTTGGGTGGCGCTGGGAACGCCAGGTTCGGTGGAGCCGAGGGGGATGCCAGTGCTGGCGGTGCCGGGGACACCGGCCTCGGCGGAGCCGGAGGAAACGCCAGCCTCAGCGGCGCCAAGGACGCGAGCCTCGGCGGAGCCCGGCGTACCGACTTCGGCGGAACCGGAGATACCAGCTTCGGCGGCGTCGGCCTGGGCACCCGAAACTCCACCCGAGCCACCGAACACGACACCCGCACCCCCCGACACGACACCCGCACCCCCCGACACGACACCCGCGCCGCCAGGCACGACACCCGCGCCCCCCGACACAACACCCGGCGCCCCAGCCTCCGCACCGGCGGAACCGGAGCCCTCAACCTGGGCACCCCCTTCCGCACCACCCCCGGCACCCCCGGCCAAGCCCCCGGCACCCCCGGCCTCAACCCCGGCCGAACCACTCCGCGCCGCCTCACCATCTGCCGCGACCTCGCCCCCCACACCCCCGGCCTCGGTGTCCAACCCCCCACTCAGCCCCTGAATGCTCTGACCCCCAACGCCGGAAACCACCTCCGAACCGACGGAGGGGACAACACCCCCGGCCCCCTCGACCCCCGCCTCCCCATCCCGCTCAGCGATCTCCCTCTTCAAGGCGGCAGAAGAGATCCGCATGGTCGCCGGACTGTCCAGATCCCCGTTCCCAGGCTGAACCGGCGCCTGAAGCTCAAACCCACCCCCGTCGGGCAGCTGAGGCACAGCCCCGAAAGGCCCCCCAGGAGCAACGGCCCCGGGATGCACACCAGCCCCCTCCACCCCACCAGAAAACCGACCCACACCAGAAACCCCAGCAGCCCCAGGCACTCCAGGCATCACAGGCCCCGGCGCTCCAGGCATCACAGGCCCCGGCGCCTCAGGCACCCCCGGCATCCCGGGAACCCCCGGCACAGCACCCCCCGTCGGCGGAGCCGGCGGCATCCCCGGAACCCCCGCCGAAGACCCCCCGCTCCCCCCACCCGAGTTCTGCGTGTACCAGGCCGGCGGCGCATAGTCGATCGTGAACTCACCCGTCACATCGACCCCGGAATCCGCGTCGGGCTGGTCATCGCCGGGCGTGGCCCAGCCCCCGCGCGTCCCGTCCCGATCGCTGCTCACAGTTCCTCCTGAGGTGGCCGAACCCCCTGATTCCGCACCAGGGGCGACCGTTTTCGTGTTGTCTCTGGTCGTCCGAAGTGGTCGAAGCCGACCGTGCCGACCGGCCGCCGGGGTCCGGTCGGGATCGGCGAGGGTTCACCCGAGGACGAGGACAGTGGCCCGCCCCTGTCCGCCGGTGTTCCCCCTGGGCCGACGACCCCCGACCCACCGGCCCGGGCGCCGCGCCCGGTACCAGCCTAATCACCACAAGCCCCACCCCGGCAGGCCCGTCCGCCTCTGGGCGTTCACCCGGCACGCCCCCTGCACACCACCGACCCGAACAAACCGCCCCATAGCGGGAGATGCCCCCGAGTAAGGATCTCGGGGCGAGGAGTGAAGGTCGTGCGAAAGCGAGCGAGAGAACCGCACCCCGCCCGCCCCCGAAAGAAACCACCCCCGAAAGCCCCCCCGCCCCCGCCCTCAGTCCATCCGCCGAGGCATCCCCAACAACCCGATCTCCGCCTCCGTGGGCTGCGTCATCACGTACTGCCGATCCCGGTCCCCACACCACAAGGTCACCCCGTCAGGCAGCGTGGGCAACGCCTCCCGGTCCGCCTCGGGCAACGGCATGGCCCGGCTCAACTCCCCCGCCTCGTCGGGCGAGATCCGCTGCACCCCCACCAACCGAGCCTGCCGGATCAACCGAGGCGCGACGGGGCTGAGATACGGCAGCAGCGTCAGCACGGACTGCCACGGCCCGGAAGCCACCCGCCCCCGAGGCGGCTGCATCCCACAGTCCCGCACGACGAGCACCGGCGTCCCCGGCGACGTCCCCTGCGGCGGCACCCGCCCGACATCGTGGACGGCGAGCCCGTTCTGCCCGCCCCCCATCGCGTGGACCATCTGCATCCAGGCTTGCGGCCGCCCCGTCTCGACGGCGACCCGAGCCCCGGTCGCGGCGGCCCGCAACGCGATGACCTGCGCGGTCCACAGCCCCCCGATGAGCGTCACGTCGTAGGACGTGGGCCGGTTGAGCCCGAGGACGGACGGCCGCCCCTCGGGATCGACGCCGATGACGACCCCGTCGTCCCCGATGGGCAGCGACAGCGCGTCGAGCTGCTCGACGGAGACGGAGTGCCGCGCGTGCCGGGGCCCGATCAGCCCCAGCCCCGTACGCAGCAGTTCACGGGCGGCGGAAACAGCGGTGGCGCTCAACGGACCCCTCCGAGCGGCATAGTGGCGAGCATCCCCGGCACCTGCTCCCGGTCGAGGCGCACGAGCCCCATCCCGGTGTGCCGCGCGGCCCCCTGCAACGCCCGCCGCGCGGCGACGAGTTCGGCGTCGCTGCGCCCGGTGACCCGCAGGTACCCGGCGAGGGACACGTCCTGCCGCTCCCCGCGCGTCAGGCCGATGCTGAAGGTCGTCGCGAGCGCAGGGACGGCCGTCACGAGGGCGATGAGCTGCGGCAGCGACGGCGCGCGGCTCCCGCCGAGCGCGGGCCACCGCCGTACCCAGTACGTGGTGTGCCGGCGGTTGTCGCAGCGCCAGCCGCGGCCGGACTCCTCGGTGCGCCGCTCGCGCGCCTCCGTGCGGCCGGCCTCGGCCGTCACCAGCGGGTTCGCGTGCGCGGACGTGGCGATGGCGGAGGTCAGCTCCTCCTCGTCGAGGAGGGACGCCCGGAACCCGGCGCCGGTGAGGCGGCTCGCGAGCTGGTCGGCGGCCCGGACCACGCACTTCTGTGCGCCGGTCAGCCCGCCCCCGCGCGCGGCGACCGCCTCGGGGCACAGCTCGGGGTCCAGTTTCAGCGCGATCCAGGTGATCCGGACGGCCGGGGCGCCGGTCTGCTCCTGGAGCGGCGCGTAGTTGGCGATGGCCACGGACTGCTGGGGCAGGTGCAGCGCGGGCGCGGGCTGCGTGTGCAGGACCACCTGCGCGGACTCCAGCCGGATGCCGTCGACCTCCAGGGCGTCGTACACCAGGCGCAGCGGCAGGGGGTGGCGGTCGCGCTCCACGCGCAGGGCCGTGGAGTCGGCCTCGACCTGGAGGACGGCGGTGACGAACGTGCCGTCGCCGACGATGCCGACCGGGCGGCGGTCGCGGCCGGCGTACGTGTACGTCCGCAGGGTCGGGTCGCACTCGACGGCCGGGGCGAGACCCGGTTCCGTACCCGCCGGGAGCGGGGTGCTCGCGGCCCGGCGCCGGCGCGTACGCAGGGCCCACGCGGTGGCCACCCACTCGGGCAGGGTGCGCCCCCGGCGGCGGACGAACGCGACCAGGACCAGGCAGACGGCGAGGACGCCCGCGGCGGCCAGCGCCACCGGGCCGATCGCCCAGCCGACGACCAGCGCGGCGGCCGCTATCTCCAGCAGGACCAGTCGTTGCAACCGGAATGCCCCGGCCTGTCCCGAACGTGACTTGAGGCGCAGCGCGCTCGCCTCCGCGGGCGCGCTGCCCCGCGTCCTGGAAGCCCTCACTCCATCCCCCCGTTCTCCTCACAACTCGCCGGTTCCGCCGCGCCGCACGGGCTCTCACGAGGCCCTGCGGTGCCCGGACAACCTACCCGCGCCCCACGTCCCGGCGGATACCAGGCATAGTAGGGGGCCGCTCTGACATCGCGGGCCGGCCGTCCGTCCGACGGCCCCGGGACCCGCCGGAGCGTTCCGTGCGACCTATCTGTGCGACCTAGGGGGAGACAGGCACCGATGGCATCCCGCCGTGACGAGCTCAATGCCTACACCTTTGCGAAGCGCCGCATGCTCGCGGCCTTCGTGCAGTCGTCGCCCGGCTCGGAGGAGGGCGCTCCGAAACCGCTGCGCGGGGTGCTCCCCGGCGTGATCGTCGGCGTCGTCGTCATGGCCGTGTTCGGCGCGTGGGGCATGTTCAAGCCGACCGCCCCGAAGGGCTGGGACAAGCCCGGCGCGAAGGTGATCGTCGCGGACAAGTCGACCACCCGGTACGTCGTCCTCACCACCGACGGCCAGAAGCAGCTGCACCCGGTCCTCAACATGGCCTCCGCGAAGCTGCTCCTCGACGCGGGCCAGAACGACTTCGTCACCGTCGCCGAGTCCGTCCTCGACAGCGGCAAGATTAAGCACGGCGTCACCATCGGCATCCCGTACGCCCCCGACCGCCTCCCCAGCGACACCGAGGCGAAGAAGGCCAAGCGCTGGGCGGTCTGCGAACGCCCCAGCGCGGGCGGCGAGTCCATCCAGCGCGCGGCACTCGTCCTCGCCTCCCGCGACATGAAGGCCACCGAGGGCACGGGCAGGCTCACCGGCGGCGAACTCCTGTACGTCCAGGACCCCGAGGGCCAGCGGTACGTCGTCGACGCGAGCGGACGCGCGTACCCCATCGGCAAGTCCGACGAACTCCTCCTGCGCGCGGTCGTCGGCTCCGGACGGCAGGCCCAGAAGGTGTCCAAGGAGTGGCTGACGACGCTCCACACGGGGACCGCGATCACCTTCCCCACGATCAGCGCAGTAGGCGACCCCGCAGGTGCTCCCGGCGAGCTCGACAAGGCGACGAACAGGGTCGGCATGGTCCTCAAGTCGTCCGACCTCAACAAGGACCAGTACTACGTCGTCCTGCCCGGCAGGGTCGCGCCGGTCTCTGCCTTTGTCGCCCAACTCCTGCTGTTCAGCAAGGAGTTGAATGACCTCGGGCAGGCCGGCAAGGCCAAGCCGATGAGCCCGGGCGCGATCGTCCCCGGCAAGCCCTTCGCCACCGAGAACACCTGGCCCACCGAGCAGCCCCAGCCCGTCAACGACCCCTCCGCCGACGCCGGTTCGCGCAGCACCGTCTGCAACGTCCTGCGCTCCGTGGACGCCGGCACCGGCGCGACCACCCTCAGCACCTGGGCCGGCACCGACTTCCCCGAGAGCCTCGCCACCGGCTCCTCCAGCGCGTACGTCACCCCCGGCTCCGGCCAGCTCTACCGCCAGTTCCAGGGCACCGAGACCAAGGCGGGCCCCGTCTTCCTCGTCACCGACACCGGCCTGCGCTACGTCCTGCAGTCCAACTCCGACAGCGCCACCGACGACGCCGGGATCGGCACGACCCCGGAGAAGCTGAAGCAGCAGGCGCAGGAGGCGAAGCAGGCGCAGACCCTGCTGGGCTACGCGACCGTCGACCCCACGCCGATCCCGGCCGCGTGGTCGGAGTTCCTGCCGACGGGCCCCCGCCTCTCGACGGCCGCGGCCCGCCAGCCGCAGGGGTCGTGAGGCCGATGCGTACGCCGCTGCCGGCCGCGCTCCTCGCGGGCCTCACGCTCCTGACCCTCGCCCCCACCGCCTCCGCCGCCGACCGGCCCTACTCCGAGCAGTGCTCCTTCCCCAACGGCAAGTACCCCGGCCGCCCCTGGTCCCTCCAGCGCGTCATGCTGGACGAGCTGTGGTCCCAGTCCAAGGGCGAGGGCGTGCAGGTCGCCGTCATCGACACCGGCGTCGACACGAAGAACCCGCAGCTCAAAGGGGCCGTGGACGCGAAGGACGGCCGTACGTTCAAGCCGCCCGGCGCCAAGGACGACAACGGCGACCCCCTCGACTGGGGCGCCGCCGACGGCACCACCGACACCGTCGGCCACGGCACGAAGGTCGCCGGCATCATCGCGGCCCGCCCCGCCGACGGCACCGGCTTCGTCGGCCTCGCCCCCGAGGCGACGATCATCCCGCTCAAGCAGAACGACGCGGAGGGCCACGGGACCCCGGACACGCTGGCCGACGCGATCACCTACGCCGTCGGCAAGGGCGCCGACGTCATCAACATCTCCCAGGACACGACCGGCGCGAAGAAGCCCTCCGACCGCCTCCGGCAGGCCGTGGAATCGGCGCTGTCCCAGGGCGTCGTGGTCGTCGCCTCCGCGGGCAACGACGGCACCGGCGGCAACGTCAAGAAGACCTACCCCGCCTCCTACCACGGCGTCCTCGCCGTCGCCTCCTCCGACCGCAACAACGAACGCGCCGCCTTCTCCCAGTCCGGCGACTTCGTGGGCGTCGCCGCCCCCGGCGTCGACATGATCTCCACCGTCCCGGCGGGCGGCCACTGCTCCGACAACGGCACGAGCTTCTCGGCGCCGTACGTCGCGGGCGTCGCCGCGCTCATCAAGGCCAAGCACCCCAAGTGGACGGCCCGTCAGGTCGTCGCCCAGATCGAGCAGACCGCGGAACGCACCATCGCCGGGCACGACCGCCTCGTCGGCTGGGGCGTCGTCGACCCCGTCCGCGCGCTCACCGAGGACGACCGCCCCATCGAGTCCCCCGACCCCGACCAGGGCCTCGCCCAGGCCGAGGCGCCGACCCCGGCGAAGTTCCACCTCGGCGAGACCCCCTCCGAACGCAACGCCCGCCTCGCGACGTACGTCGCCGTCGGAGCGGCCGTCCTCGTCGCCGGGATCAGCGGGGGAGCGGTGGCCATCCGCGACGCGCGCAGGCGGCGGGAACGGGTACGGGGAGCTGTCTGAGCGGGCTGGTCATGGCGAGGTCAAGCGTTGCCCGGGGGGTCCCCAAACCGCCGTATGAGCACGGTATGTGTTCACCTCTGCGAACCTGACATGTCCGTATTCGCCCCCTTGCCCGCTGGCTACTGTGAGTGCGCCGTAACAACCGCACACGCAGAAGGAGACGGTGGTGGGGGCAGCGAACACGTCACGCCTTCTCGACTACCTGGACGCCCCGACGGGCCCCGGACCGACCCCTCCGGGCAGGTCGTGCTTCCAGGACTACGACCTCCCCGCGCCGCCCCTCCCGCCGTACCACACCCCGGTGTTCGTCCCCGCGCATCCGCGGTACGCCGATGACGTGCCGTACATCGTCTACGAACTCTTCGGCCACGCGGACGGCGGCACGGTCGCCCTCGCCTTCACCACCCCCCGGAAACTCGTCGCCGCCCTCGGCGAGGCCCAGCCCTGGGTCGCCACCTCCCTCGGCGTCCTCGCCACCGGGATGCGCGCGCACGGCGTGACGGTCCGCCTCGACCCCTCGGTCGACCCCGGTGCCCGCAACTGGACCCCGGCCGGCCTCGCGACGTACGCGGAGGCGGTGCGCTGATGGACTTCAACGTCGTCCTCGGCGACCTCACCTCCATGGCCTCCACCCTCCACACCGAGGCCACCAACTACCGCGCCCTCCACACCCAGGTCACCCCACCCGTCGCCGCCGGCGGCGACCCCGGCCTCGACCACGCCATCTCCGAGGCCGCCCACCTCATCTCCGGCCTCCACACCCTCTTCGCCGACCGCATGGACGACCACGGCGACAAGGTCGCCTACGCCCGCGACTCCTTCCACCGCCACGACATCGACGTACACGGCCTCTTCGAGGACCTCATGAAGGACGGCGACTGATGTCCGACAGCTGGATCGGCGGCGACATCGGCGGACTGCGCGCGATGGGTACGTCGTACAAATCGGCCAAGCCCTCCCTGGAAGCCGCGATCACCCCGGTGTCGGACCAGGTCGAAGCCCTCGTCAAGGACACCGGCTGGAAAGGCGAGGCGGCGGAGAAGTTCCGCGCGACCTGGGGCGAGGACGCCCTGACGGCAGGCGCGTTCGGCGGCCTCGTCGAAGCGGTCGGCGGCATCCTGGAAACCCTCGCCGACCAGCTCTCGTCCTGCGAAACGGCCCTCCAGAACGCGCAGCACACGGCGACCAAGCAGGGCGTGGCGACGGACCCCAAGGGCGCCCC
This sequence comes from Streptomyces sp. 4F14, assembly GCF_048159485.1. Lineage (NCBI taxonomy): Bacteria > Bacillati > Actinomycetota > Actinomycetes > Kitasatosporales > Streptomycetaceae > Streptomyces > Streptomyces sp. 4F14. The sequence goes on along the minus strand of NZ_JBLRVY010000052.1, from coordinate 18,633 downwards.
CCTCCCCCTGACCACGGCCAACCCCCCGTCCGCCGCCGACCAGAAGGCCGTCTCCGCCCTCACGGAATACAACACGGCCCGCACGGAGATCCTGCACACGGCCCAGCACGCCCGCCTCGTCGCCGCCGACCAGCTCACCGCCCTCTGCGCCGAAGTCACCGAACCCGTCGGCCCCATCGACAAGATCACCCTCGCCGACTCCCTGCGCGGCCTCTACGCCTACGACGCGGAAGACGCCCGCGCCAAGGGCCGCGACGCCAAGAAGGACATCGACCAGGCCAAGGCGGACGCCGACGCGGCGAAAAAGGACCTCCGCGCGGAACGCAAGGCATTCCAGAAGGCGGGCCGCCACCTCCCCGCCGACTTCCCCGCGAAGTCCGCCTACAGCGACGCCGTGATGAAGGTCGACTCCCTGGAAGAAGCCATAGCCCGAGCCGACCGAGGCAGCAGCGCCCTCCCCTACGACCGCGTCCTCAACCTCAAACTCGGCGACGCGGCCGACGCCCTCCGCCTCGGCCGGGGCATCGCCGAACTCCCCGAGTTCCTCCGCGAACTCCCGGTCCTCGACGTAGCCGCCGCGGCCGCCGCCGGCGCCATCGAGGCGAAGGAGGACCACGACAAGGGCTGGTCCTGGGAACACTCCGCGGTCGTCGACGGGGGCGTGGCGCTCGGGGGACTGGCCGTCGGCGCGGCCGCGGTCCTCGCGGCCCCCGTCGAAGGCGCCGCCGCGGTCGCCGCGATCGGCGTGGGCGCCACGGTCCTCGCGACGAGCGCCCTGGACCACGCCTTCCACGAACACTGGAGCGAGGACATCCACGACCACGGGGTCGTCGAGGGCAGCCTGGTCGGGGCGGGACATGTCCTCAGCGAGACGGGCGACGACGTCGTAAGGCTCGGAAAGGATGTGTGGCATGGCGTCACCAGCATCTTTTAAGGTCCGCTCCGGGATTCCCGCACTCCCCAGGCTGGGCACCTCCTGGTACGAACGCGGCCCGCGTTACTGGCTGTCCCGCACCCGCACGACCCTCGGTCAACTCCTCACCATGGGTGCGGTCTCCTTCTTCGGCGTCGCGCTCTACCTGGGGTTCACCAGCGAGTTGCCGGCGACCGTGCGCCTGGTCTGCAACTGCGTCCAGATCGCCGCCGCCTGCGTGGCCTTCGTCTGGGGCTGGACCAACCAACGCCGAGACCACCGCAAGGCCCTCCTCACCCCGCCTACCCCGGAAGAGACCTGGACCGCCAAACACGAGCACAACCGCCGAGCGCCCCGCATCGCCCTCTCGGGCCGAGGCGGCTTCATCATCCTCGCGGCCCCGGTCGCCCCGGCCTTCTTCGCGTACTACGACGGCTGGATCGCGGCGTGGCTCACGGTCCGCGAGTACCCGAGCGAGCTCGGCGCCCGCCGCTGGCTGGAGGAGCAGCGTTCAGGGCCGGAGAACCCCGCATGACGGCGACACCGTCCCTCCCCGGCCTGGGCACCACCCTGTGGGGGCTGACGCATACAACGCCGCACTGTCGCCAGGGACCTCAAGACCCCCCGCCCCCGTCCTTGCGGCCCCCGGACACATACCCCACATCTCGACAACTTCGTAACTGAGGCAACACGAAGTTCGGTTGGCCGCGAAAACCACAAAGACTACAGTGGTCGTCGAGTGTGCCGCACAGGCCACATGCCGTTCGGTGCCGGTGCGACCGCGAACGGGGAACGGGGAGGGAAGGCCACCATGCCTGCCGAGAGGCCACCGTGCCCGGGTACGCCCTCGAACTCTCACGCACCTGTCACACACCAGGCCCTCAGGGCAGTTCACGAAGGGAAATCCGCCAATGGTGGCTGGGCAGAAGCTCAATGACCAGCAAGTCATCGCGCTCGAGAAGGAAATGGTCGACCGGTACGAGTCGATCCGCGGCCAGCTGAGCCGTCTCCAGGGCACCCTGGACACCATGGAGGCCAACTGGCGCGGCATCGGCGCCAACGCCTTCAACAAGAAGCAGATCGAGATCAACGAGGGCGTCAAGAACATCGGCGCCCTGCTCACCTGGTTCCTGGAGAACATCAACGAGACGCGCAAGCTCTCCGGCAAGACGGACGACGCGGTCCACGCGTCCGTGCAGAGCATCGACGTCCAGTACGGCGCGTCGAAGTCCGCCCTCAGCAGCTACTGACCCCACCCCCCTGACACAGAGATGAGGAACCGGCATGGTTAACGTCCACGACGGCGAGATGGCGGTCAAGTACGGCGGCCTCGACGCGATCACCACCGAGCTGGGCGCCCAGGCGGCCAAGCTGGAGGAGGACCTCACCGCCCTCAAGTCCGCCGTCCTGCGCGCCGCAGCCGGCTGGGAGGGCGAGGCCGCGAACGCCTTCGGCCAGAAGATGAAGGAATGGGACACCAACGCGGCGAACATCCACGCGGCCCTGGTGAGCATCGGCCACAAGGTCTCGGACGCGAGCGGCGACTACCGGGGCAGCGACCTGAAGGCAGCGAGCTACTTCTAAGCAGCACCCCGGCAAGTTCCGGCACACAAGGGTGGGCACACACGGGAGGTGCCCACCCTTCGTGCGTCCTGCCTCGCGGCGAGGGCGATGACGGAACCACCGCACGCCCCACGCTCAAAGAACCATGCCGACGAACAAGCGGCCCCGGCGCCGGACCGAGTCCGACACCGGGGCCGCCCCCGAGGCTCAGTAAGCCCCCTCCGGCAACCACCCCACCTGAGCCAGCGGCTTCCCCCGCCGCCGGGACACGAACACCCCCCGCCCGGCGGGCATGGCCCGAGGCCGCACCCCCGCGAGCAGGTCCCCCTCCGTGGGGTCGCCCGCCAGCACCATCCCCTGAGCCCCGAGTTCCTTCATCCGCTGCATGAAGGGCTCGTAGGCGGCCCGCCCGGCCCCGGCGGTGGACCGGGCGATGATGAACCGCACGCCCACATCACGGGCGAAGGGCAGCAGCTCGGTCAGCCCGGCGAGCGGGTTCCCGCTGGACGTGGAGACCAGGTCGTAGTCGTCGATGACGACGTACACCGTGGGCCCCCGCCACCAACTGCGGTCGCGCAGCTGCTGGGCGGTCACGTCGGCGGTCGGCGTCCGCCGGGTCATCAGGTCGGCGAGCGCGGCCATGTGATGGTCCATGTTGTTGGACATCGGGATGTACTCGGCGAGATGCGAGGCGGGCGTGACGTCGAGGAGGGACCGCCGGTTGTCGACGACGAACAGCTTGCACTCGTCCCCGGTGTACCGCTGGGTGATCTGCTTGATGAGCAGCCGCAGCAGGTTGGACTTCCCGGACTCGCTCTCCCCGAAGACGAGGAAGAAGGGGTCCTGCTCGAAGTCGACGAAGACGGGTTCGAGGTTGTCCTCGTCGAGCGCGAAGGCGACCCCGCGCCGCGGGAACCGATCCCCGGCGGGCAGCTCCTTCGCGGGGAACTCCCGCGGCAGCAGCCGCACTTCGGGCGCGGGCGAGGCCCCCCAGTGCCGACCGACCTCGGTGGCCAGCGCCTGCGTGGCGTCGGAGAGCTCCGTGTCGGACGTCAGCCCGTCGATCCGCGGCACGGCCCCCATGAAGTGCAGCTTGCCCGGCGTCTGCCCCCGCCCCGGCACCCCGGTGGGCACGTTCGCGGCGACCTTCCGGTCCAGCTCGGAGTCCATCGTGTCGCCGAGCCGCAGTTCGAGCCGGTTCATGAGGTGGTCCTTGAGCGACGACCGCACCTCCATGGACCGCGACGCCGTGAGGATCACGTGGATGCCGTACCCGAGCCCGCGCGCCGCGATGTCCAGCACAACGGCATCCAGCGCCTCGTACTCCGTACGGAAGCTCCCCCACCCGTCGATGACGAGGAACACGTCCCCCCACGGCTGGTCGGCGACGGAGATGTCCCCGCGCGCCCGCCGGGTGCGGAAGTCGGCGATGGAGGGGATCCCGGCGGCGCGGAAGTACTCCTCGCGCCGGGTCAGCACCCCGTACACCTCGGCGACGGTCCGCCGTACCCGCTCGGGATCGAGCCGCGACGCGACGCCACCGACATGCGGCAGCCCCTCGACGGCCGACATGCCGCCACCGCCGAAGTCGAGGCCGTAGAACTGCACTTCGTGCGGCGTGTGGGTGAGCGCGAACGACGAGATGATCGCCCGCAGCAGCGTCGACTTCCCGGACTGCGGCCCGCCCACGATCTGCATGTGCCCGGCGGCCCCGGAGAAGTCGAGCCACAGCGGATCCCGCCGCTGCTCGAAGGGTTTGTCGACGAGCCCGACGGGTACGACGAGCCGTCCGGCCCCCTCGTACCCCGGCTGTGTGAGCCCCCGCCCCGGCACGGCCGTGAGCCCCGGCAGCAGCGAGTCCAGCGGCGGCGGAGAGTCCAGCGGCGGCAGCCACACCTGGTGCGCGGCGGGCCCCTGCGCCTCAAGACGGCGCACGATCACGTCGAGCACGGTGTCGGCGAGCGCGTCGTCCACCTCGGGCGCGGCCGCCGTCCGCCGCTGCGCCACCTGCACATAGCTGACCGGCACCTCGGCGGCGGTGAACAGCACGGGCCGCCGGTCGACGAGCATCGGCCCCCCGGCGACGGCCGCCCGCTGCGGCCCGGACCGGTACACCCCGGACACGTACGCCGCCTTGAACCGCAGCATTTCGTCGGTACCGAACTTCAGGAACCCGGACCCGGGCACGTTCGGCAGCTCGTACGCGTCGGGCACCCCGAGCGCGGCCCGCGACTCGGCGGCGGAGAAGGTCCGCAGCCCGATCCGGTACGACAGATACGTGTCCAGCCCGCGCAGCCGCCCTTCCTCCAGGCGCTGCGAGGCCAGCAGCAGATGCACGCCGAGCGAGCGGCCGATGCGCCCGATCTGCACGAACATCTCGATGAAGTCCGGCTTCGCGGAGAGCAGTTCGCTGAACTCGTCGATCACCAGGACGAGCGTGGGGATCGGCTGGAGCGCGGCGCCTGCCGCCCGCGCCTTCTCGTAGTCGTGGATGTTGGCGTAGTTGCCCGCGTCGCGCAGCATCTCCTGCCGGCGGTTCAGCTCCCCGCTGATGGAGTCCCGCATGCGGTCGACGAGCGTGAGGTCGTCGGCGAGGTTGGTGATGACGGCCGCGACGTGCGGCATCTGCGCCATCCCGGCGAAGGTCGCCCCGCCCTTGAAGTCGGCGAGGACGAAGTTCAGGGTCTCCGAGGAGTGCGTGACGGCGAGCCCGAGGACCAGCGTGCGCAGCAGCTCCGACTTGCCGGACCCGGTGGCGCCGACGCACAGCCCGTGCGGGCCCATGCCCTCCTGCGCGGCCTCCTTCAGGTCGAGCATGACGGGCCGCCCGTCCTCGCCGACCCCGATCGGCACCCGCAGCCGCTCGGCGAGCGAGCGCGCACGCCAGGTCCGCTTGGTGTCGACGGAGGCCGCGTCGCCGAGGTTCAGCAGGTCGGTGAACTCCAGGTTGGCGAGCAGCGGCTCGTCGTCGTCCCCGCCGGACGCCATCCGCAGCGGCGCGAGCTGCCGGGCGAGCGCCTCGGCGGACTCCTGCGACAGCGCGTCGGGCGTCCCCTCGTACACCAGCCCGCCAGGCCCTGACTCCAGCCGCAGCGTGTCCGGCCGTACGACGATGTCCAGCTCGCCGCCGGTCCCGGTCAGCTCCCCGGCGACGACCTCGACGACCGTCACCCCCTGGAGCCCCTCGGGGCTCGCGAGGACGGAGCCGGGCGGCAGGGAGACGCCGTCGAGGACGACGACCAGGTGGGGGAGGTCGGGCAGCGGAGCCGCGTTCGGGTGGAAGCGCGGCCGGCCCGTCAGGCGGTCGCCGAGCAGGTCCTCCAGCTCGGTCACGTCCGTGCCGATGAGCCGGCGGCTGCCCGCGCCGTCCACCGCGCCGGGCGCCTGCGTGTGGGGCAGCCACTTGGCCCACTCCCACTGCGCCAGCTCCTCGCGGCCCGCCGCGACGACGAGGACCAGGTCCTCGGGGGAGTGCAGCGCGGCCAGCGAACCGGCCATCGCGCGCGCGGAGGACCGTACGCAGCGCGGGTCGCCGCTGACGGTGACGTGGTAGAAGGCGCGCAGGGACACCGCCATCGGCAGGTCCTCCAGCGTGCTGTGCACGGCGATGAACCGCTGCAGGGCACCCGCGGTGAGCGGCTCCAGCTGCTCGACGGGCGCGGTCTCGGGCGCCACCAGCGCCGTCGACAGCCCCTGCGCGCCGAGCCCGACCCGCACCTGCGCGAAGTCCTCGTCACCGGGGCGCCGCTCCCACACCCGGCTGCCCTCGGCGACCAGCGCCCACAGCTGCTCGGGGGAGGGGTTCAGGAAGTACTGGGCGTCCCGCTGCGCCTTCGCGGTGCCCTGCGCCGCGCGCCGGGTCTGCGACAGGTAGCTCAGGTAGTCGCGGCGCATGTCCGCGAGCTGCCCCTGCGAGCCGCGCCGGAAGCGCACCACCATCGCCACCGACATGGCGATCGTCGAGGCGATCATGACCATGCCCATGATCCTCATGAACGGCTGGGCGCTCGTGAAGAAGAAGACCACCGAACCGCCCATGCCGAGCGTCGGCAGCAACTGCATCAGCACGCTCTCCTGCGGCCCGCGTGGCAGCTCCGGCGGCGGCTGAAGCACGACCTCCTGCGTGGGCACCTCGGACGGCAGCACCCGGGGCGGGCGCCGTACGACGATGTGGCTCACTGCTCCCCCAAGAATCACTGGCCGGCCTGCGTCGGGCCGCCGCGCGATCCTACTGACCTCGCCCGTGACGGGAGGGCGGTAGGGTGCCGGATGTTCGCGTGAGCACACACGAACCGGGGCCGGAGAAACCGCGTTTTCCCGGCAATCCGGGCGGCGTACGGCCCTGTGGACCGCGCGAACGCACATGTGCGGCCGCATTCCGCGCCACCGCGCGAAACCGGGCGCGGAACCTTCACAGCACAGGCGCGCAATCATCACCGAGGGGGATCAGCAGGTGAGCATCACGGCACCCGGCGCGACAGGAGCCGGCACGGGCACGGGGCTCGGCTACTGCCGTGTCACGATCGTCGCCCCCGACAGCCGCATCGACGTCGCCCTGCCCGACGACGTCCCCGTCGCCGACCTCTACCCCGAGGTCCTGCGCCTGGCTCAGCAGAGCCCCGCCGAGGGCGCCCCCGTCGGCTACCACCTCGTACGCCGCGACGGCACCGTCCTCGACAGCTCCCGCTCCTTCGCCGCCCAGCGCCTCCTCGACGGCGAACTCCTCACCTTGCGCCCCTTCGCCGAGTCGCTGCCCCCGGCCGTGTTCGACGACGTCTCCGAAGCCGTCGCCTCCGCCGTCACCAGCGAACGCACCCTGTGGGACGGCGACCTCACCCGCGCCGCCGGACTCGCCGGCGCCGGCGTCCTGTCCGCGCTGCTCGCCTTCGTCGCCTGGTCCGGGGACCCCCGCCACGACATGCACGGCCTGGCCGGCATCCTCGCCGGCGTCGCCGGGCTCCTCCTGCTCGTCCTCGCCTGCGTCCGCGCCCGCGTCTACGACGACCGCGCCTCGGCGATCGCGCTCGGCCTCGGCGCCCTGCCCAACCTCGGCGTCGCCGGCTCCGGACTCCTCCCGCTCACCGGCGGCGAGGGCATCGGCAAACTCCAGTTCCTGCTGGCCTGCGCGGCCGTCCTGCTCGCCGCGGTCGTCCTCACCGTCTGCTCGCCCGGCGGCGACGGCCCCTTCGTCGCCTTCGTCCTCGCCTCGGCCATCGGCCTGCTCGCCGTGTTCGCGGCCCTCCTCGCCGAGGACTGGACGCCGTCCGAGACCGCCGCCCTGTGCGCGCCCGTCGCCGTCGTCGGCCTCGCCTTCCTGCCCGGCCTGTCCATGCGCTTCGCCCGCCTGCCGATCGGCTTCGACGCCCCGAGCAGCGCCGCCCGCAGCCGCTACGACACCGAGGCGCCCGCACCCGAACCCGTCGACGCCGAACGCGTCGCCGCCCGCGCCCGCCGCGGCCACGAACTCCTCGTCGGCCTCGTCGGCGGCTGCGCGGCCGTCGCCGTCGGCTCCGCCGCCGTCCTCGGCTTCTCCTCCGACCTCTGGGCCCAGCTCCTCGCCCTCGCCACCGGCGTCGCCCTCCTGATGCGCGCCCACCTCTTCCGCTACACCGCCCAGGTCGCCCCGGTCGTCGCCGCCGGCCTCGCGTCCCTCGTCCTGCTCGGCATCGGTCTCGCCCTCAACCCCCCGGAGTCCGTCCGGCGCTCCGCCCTGAACGGCGACCTCTCCGGCTTCGAGGTCCGCACGATCTGGCTCGTCGCGGCGGTCGGCGTCGCCATCGCCCTCGTCACCGCGGTCGGCCTCCTCGTCTCCCGCGGCGGCCTCACCCCGTTCTGGGGCCGCTTCCTGGAGATCGCCGAGGGCTTCGTCCTGCTGACCCTGGTCCCGCTCGCGCTCGCGGTCTTCGACGTGTACGCGAGGGTCCGCGCACTGACGAGCTGAACGCATGAGAGAGGGGGCCGGTACGAACCCGTACCGGCCCCCTTACTCCTACGGCTTCAGCCCTCCTGCGCGGCCAGCCCGCCGTTCTGCTCGGTCGGCTCCAGGTCGAACTCCCCGTCCCGGGCCCCCAGCACGAACGCCGTCCACTCGGCCTCCGTGTACCGCAGCACCGTGTCGTGGTCGAGGGACGACCGCATCGCGACGGCGCCGTCCGGCAGGTACGCGATCTCCACGCGCTCCTCGTGCTCCTCGGTGCCCGGCGCGCTGTGCCACTCGACGCCGGAGATGTCGAGGGCGTACAACTCGTCCCGCTCCCGGTCCTTGCGGGCCTTGCGTTCCTCTTCGGTCTCGGCCATGGCGGCTCGGGTCCTCTCCTTCGGTCCAACGGGCGTCACGGACACCCTACTTGCGGTGAATCCCCCTGGTAGAAGGTTCCTCCAGGTCAGGCGCCCCAGGGAAATCCGGACGGGGCAAGGCCCGTACCCTGGTAACCTTGCCCTCGGCCGTCGCGTGCACGCACCCTCACCGGTGCCCCCGGCGGACCCGCCCAGGCGAGTAACCGAAGCTCCCCCGAGATTCCGACCGGGGGCACTCGCGGGCACCACTCAGTATTGAGGAGTACAGCGTGTCGCTCGACGCCGCAGTGAAGAAGCAGATCATCTCCGAGTTCGGTACCAAGGAGGGCGACACCGGCTCCCCCGAGGTCCAGGTCGCGCTGCTCTCCCGTCGGATCTCCGACCTGACGGAGCACCTCAAGACCCACAAGCACGACCACCACTCCCGCCGTGGCCTGCTGATCCTCGTCGGTCAGCGCCGCCGCCTTCTCCAGTACCTGGCGAAGAAGGACATCCAGCGCTTCCGTACGCTGGTCGACCGCCTCGGCATCCGCCGCGGTGCGGCCGGTGGCGCGAAGTAGGACGTCGCACTGGGGAGCGGTTCCCGTGAACATCGGGAGCCGCTCCTTTTGCTGTACGTAGAGACGGAAACGTGCGGAGTGTCACCACCCCTTTGTAGTGTGGTAGCACAACGCAGCACATACGAGGAGAAGCGCACCCTCGACGCCGCCGGTCCTCGGTAGTGGCCCCCGGGTACACGACCCGGAGGCTTCGATCGAAGACCGGCCCGCACGGCGCGCTTCTCCGCCCGTCCCCCTGTCACACGGACAGCCGGGGACAAAAGACGAAAAACAGACGAGTAAATGGAGAAAACGCTAGTGGAGAACGAGACCCACTACGCCGAGGCCGTCATCGACAACGGCGCCTTCGGCACCCGCACCATCCGCTTCGAGACCGGCCGCCTCGCCAAGCAGGCCGCCGGCTCCGCGGTGGCGTACCTGGACGACGACACCATGGTGCTGTCGGCCACCACCGCCTCCAAGAACCCCAAGGACCAGCTCGACTTCTTCCCCCTCACGGTGGACGTCGAGGAGCGGATGTACGCCGCCGGCAAGATCCCCGGCAGCTTCTTCCGCCGCGAGGGCCGCCCCTCCGAGGACGCCATCCTCACCTGCCGCCTGATCGACCGCCCGCTGCGCCCGTCCTTCAAGAAGGGCCTGCGCAACGAGATCCAGGTCGTCGCGACGATCATGGCCCTCAACCCCGACCACCTGTACGACGTCGTGGCGATCAACGCCGCCTCCGCGTCCACGCAGCTCGCCGGTCTCCCCTTCTCCGGCCCGATCGGCGGCGTCCGCGTCGCGCTGATCCGCGGCCAGTGGGTCGCGTTCCCGACGCACACCGAGCTTGAGGACGCCGTCTTCGACATGGTCGTCGCGGGCCGCACCCTGGAGGACGGCGACGTCGCGATCATGATGGTCGAGGCCGAGGCCACCGAGAAGACCATCCAGCTGGTCAAGGGCGGTGTCGAGGCCCCCACCGAGGAGGTCGTCGCGGCCGGCCTCGAAGCCTCGAAGCCGTTCATCAAGGTCCTGTGCAAGGCGCAGGCCGACCTCGCCGCCAAGGCCGCCAAGCCGACCGGCGAGTTCCCGATCTTCCTGGACTACCAGGACGACGTCCTGGAGGCGCTCTCCGCCGCCGTCCGCTCCGAGCTCGCCGCCGCGCTCACCATCGCCGGCAAGCAGGAGCGCGAAGCCGAGCTGGACCGCGTCAAGGGCCTCGCCGCCGAGAAGCTGCTCCCGCAGTTCGAGGGCCGCGAGAAGGAGATCTCCGCCGCCTACCGCTCCCTGACCAAGCAGCTCGTCCGCGAGCGCGTGATCAAGGACAAGAAGCGCATCGACGGCCGTGGCCTCACGGACATCCGTACGCTGGCCGCCGAGGTCGAGGCCATCCCGCGCGTGCACGGCTCCGCGGTGTTCGAGCGTGGCGAGACCCAGATCCTGGGCGTCACCACCCTCAACATGCTCCGCATGGAGCAGCAGCTGGACACCCTCTCCCCGGTGACCCGCAAGCGCTACATGCACAACTACAACTTCCCGCCGTACTCCACCGGCGAGACCGGCCGTGTCGGCTCCCCCAAGCGCCGCGAGATCGGCCACGGCGCCCTCGCCGAGCGCGCCCTCGTCCCGGTCCTGCCGACCCGCGAGGAGTTCCCCTACGCGATCCGCCAGGTCTCCGAGGCGCTCAGCTCCAACGGCTCGACGTCCATGGGCTCGGTCTGCGCGTCCACGATGTCCCTGCTGAACGCCGGTGTGCCCCTCAAGGCCCCGGTCGCCGGCATCGCCATGGGCCTCATCTCCCAGGACATCGACGGCGAGACGCACTACGTCACCCTCACCGACATCCTCGGTGCGGAGGACGCCTTCGGCGACATGGACTTCAAGGTCGCCGGCACCAAGGAGTTCGTGACGGCCCTCCAACTCGACACGAAGCTCGACGGCATCCCCGCCTCCGTCCTGGCCGCCGCCCTCAAGCAGGCCCGTGACGCCCGCCTCCACATCCTCGACGTGATGATGGAAGCGATCGACACGCCGGACGAGATGTCCCCCAACGCCCCGCGGATCATCACCGTCAAGATCCCCGTGGACAAGATCGGCGAGGTCATCGGCCCGAAGGGCAAGATGATCAACCAGATCCAGGAGGACACCGGCGCCGAGATCACGATCGAGGACGACGGCACCATCTACATCGGTGCCTCCGACGGCCCGGCCGCCGAGGCCGCCCGCACCACGATCAACTCGATCGCCAACCCGACCATGCCGGAGGTCGGCGAGCGCTACCTGGGCACGGTCGTCAAGACGACCACCTTCGGCGCGTTCGTCTCCCTGCTCCCCGGCAAGGACGGCCTGCTGCACATCTCGCAGATCCGCAAGCTCGCCGGCGGCAAGCGCGTGGAGAACGTCGAGGACGTCCTCGGCGTCGGCGCCAAGGTCCAGGTCGAGATCGCCGAGATCGACTCCCGCGGCAAGCTCTCCCTCATCCCCGTGATCGAGGGCGAAGACGCCTCCGAAGACACGAAGGACGACACCGACAAGTGACGTCGAGCAGTTCAGCGACGACGGCCCGCGCCTCCTCGAAGGCGCGGGCCGTCGCCCGTACCCAAACCCTGATCACCGGGGAGAACGGCATCGGCACGGTCCGCAAGACCACCCTCCCGGGCGGCCTGCGCATCGTCACCGAGACCCTCCCCTCGGTCCGCTCCGCGACCTTCGGCATCTGGGCGCACGTCGGCTCCCGCGACGAGACCCCGGCCCTGAACGGCGCCACGCACTACCTCGAACACCTCCTCTTCAAGGGCACGACGACGCGCAGCGCCCTCGACATCTCCGCCGCGCTCGACGCGGTCGGCGGCGAGATGAACGCGTTCACGGCGAAGGAGTACACGTGCTACTACGCACGCGTGCTCGACACCGACCTCCCCCTCGCCATCGACGTCGTCTGCGACATGCTGACCGGCTCCCTGATCCGTGAGGAGGACGTCGACGTCGAACGCGGCGCCATCCTCGAAGAGATCGCGATGACCGAGGACGACCCCGGCGACTGCGTCCACGACCTCTTCGCCCACACGATGTTCGGCGACACCCCCCTCGGCCGCCCCGTCCTCGGCACGGTCGACACGGTCAACGCCCTCACCGCCGACCGCATCCGCCGCTTCTACAAGAAGCACTACGACCCCACCCACCTGGTCGTCGCCGCCGCCGGCAACATCGACCACGACAAGGTCGTACGGCAGGTCCGCTCGGCCTTCGAGAAGGCGGGCGCCCTCAGGAACCCGGACGCCACGCCGATCGACCCGCGGGACGGGAAGCGCACGATCCGCACCGCCGGACGCGTCGAACTGGTCGGCCGCAAGACCGAGCAGGCCCACATCGTCCTCGGCATGCCGGGCCTCGCCCGCACCGACGACCGCCGCTGGGCGCTCGGCGTCCTCAACACGGCCCTCGGCGGCGGCATGTCCTCGCGCCTCTTCCAGGAGGTCCGCGAGAAGCGGGGCCTTGCGTACAGCGTCTACTCGTACACCTCCGGGTTCGCCGACTGCGGACTGTTCGGCGTGTACGCGGGCTGCCGGCCCTCGCAGGTCCACGACGTCCTGAAGATCTGCCGCGACGAGCTCGACCTGGTCGCGCGCGACGGTCTCACGGACGACGAGATCACCCGCGCGATCGGCCAGCTCCGCGGCTCCACCGTCCTCGGCCTGGAGGACACCGGCGCGCTGATGAACCGTATCGGCAAGAGCGAGCTGTGCTGGGGCGACCAGATGTCCGTCGACGACATGCTGAACCGCATCGCGTCGGTCACCCCGGACGACGTCCGCGCGGTCGCCCGCGACATCCTGGGACAGCGCCCGTCGCTGTCGGTCATCGGCCCGCTGAAGGACAAACAGGCGGCCCGTCTGCACGACGCCGTCGCATAACCCTCCCGGCTGAAGGAAGCAAGAACATGAGCAAGCTGCGCGTGGCGGTCCTCGGCTCCGGTGGCCGCATCGGCTCCGAGGCCGTCAAGGCCGTCGAGGCCGCCGACGACATGGAGCTGGTGGCCACCCTCGCCCGCGGCGACAAGCTGGAGACGCTGGCCGAGACCGGCGCCCAGGTCGCCGTCGAACTCACCACCCCCGCCTCGGTGATGGGCAACCTCGACTTCTGCGTCCGGCACGGCATCCACGCCGTCGTCGGTACGACGGGCTGGACCGACGACCGCCTCGCACAGCTCGGCACCTGGCTCGCCCAGTCCCCGCAGACCGGTGTCCTGATCGCCCCGAACTTCTCCATCGGCGCGGTCCTCACCATGAAGTTCGCCCAGCTCGCGGCGCCGTACTTCGAGTCGGTGGAGGTGATCGAGCTTCACCACCCGAACAAGGTCGACGCTCCCTCCGGCACCGCCGCCCGCACGGCCCAGCTCATCGCCGAGGCCCGCGCCCAGGCGGGTACGGCCCCGGCGCCCGACGCCACGGTGACGGCCCTGGACGGCGCGCGCGGCGCCAGCGTCGACGGCGTACCCGTCCACTCGGTGCGGCTGCGCGGCCTGCTCGCGCACCAGGAGGTCCTGCTCGGCGGTGAGGGGGAGACCCTGACGGTCCGCCACGACTCCCTCCACCACAGCAGCTTCATGCCGGGCATCCTGCTGGGCGCCCGCCGGGTGGTGTCGACACCGGGCCTCACCTTCGGCCTGGAGCACTTCCTGGACCTCGGCTGACATGCGCGCCAAACTCTCCTACGCCGTCACGGCCGCCGTCCTGCTCTTCTACTTCGCGCTGGTCGGCAGCCGTGGCGTCATGCTCATCCAGACCGGCACCCTCCTGACGGTCACCTTCGGCGTGGCCGTGCTGATCCTGCCGGTCATCGGCGTCTGGTTCCTGTGGAAGAACACCCAGTTCGTCCGCAAGGCCAACGCCCTGGCGGCGAAACTGGAGGCGGAGGGCGGCCTCCCGGTCGACGAACTCAAGCGCACCCCGTCCGGCCGTATCGACCGCGACTCCGCGGACGAGGTCTTCGAGAAACGCAAGGCGGAGACCGAGGCGGCGCCGCAGGACTGGCGTACGTGGTTCCGCCTGGCGGTGGCGTACCACGACGCGCGCGACACCCCGAGGGCGAGGAAGGCGATGCAGCGGGCGATAGCCCTGCACGACGCGGCGTGACTAGCGGTTCTCCGCCGCCCACGCCTCCACCGTGTCCGCGGCCCGCTCGAACGCCTCCGGACGCGCCAGGAAGTCGGCGTTGTGGCTGGTCAGCAACACCGTCTCGGCCTCGCCCCCCTGCCGCGACAACACCAGTGCCTGCCCCTGAACGGTCCGCGGCACTCCCAGCCACCGCACCGGCTGCTGCACGGTCCGCACCTCGCTCACGTCACTCCACGCGACGGTCCGGGTGACGAGGAACCCGACGTGCCGCAGCCCCCGCGCGCTCACCCACACCCCCATCCGCAGCAGCCTCAGCGCGCACAGCACGACGACCGCGGCGGTGGCGAACACCGCGCCGGCCTCGGACACGGACCCGGTGAGCGCGATGAGCACCGCCGAGAACAGCACGAACGACGCGACGAGCAGCCACACCGCGGCCACCCCGACCCGCCAGGGCCCGGGACGGTAGGGCCGCCGCCACCGCTCCCGGTCGACGAAGGGCAGCGGCTCCTCGACCAGGTCGTAGGTGCGGTCGGCCGTCAGGAAGGGCAGGGGCACGACTGGTCCTCACTCGCTGTGCACAGGGGGCTGTGCCGGTGAGGCTATCCGCAGCGCTCCCCGCCCACCACCATCGGCCCGCGCGCGTCACTCCCCCTGGGACACCTCGGACGCCTGCGACTGCTGCGCGGGGGCGGAGTGATCGAGCGTCAGCGCCGGCATCCCGATGACGAGCGACCCCACGAGAGCGGCGACGATCGTGACCCCCAGCAGCCAGCGCCCGGCCACCTCGCTCACGGACGCGCGACGCCTGGGCGGGGGAGTGACATCGCTGCGGAAGCGCTCGGCCTCGGCGACGAAGGCGAACGGTACGGACTCACTCCGGCGGACCATGGTGGTACGGCTCCTTCCTGGTTCGGGACGGAACTCCCGTCATCAAGTAGGACGCGTGGGACGCCCGAAAGGTGCCCTCTTGACGCACGCGGGCACAGATGTGCGGATCAGCCGAGCGAAGTGTCCGTATTGCGGCATTTAGCGAAGTTCATCTAGCCTGATCAAACGGACCCGGCACTGCTTGAACCCCCGAGCAGGCAGTGCCGGGCTCCACCTTTGTCATGACTTTTCCCCGGACCGAGGGCAGACCACGCGATGTACACCGAGTAGCGTGTAACCCATGGCTCCGACCTCCACTCCGCAGACCCCCTTCGGGAGGGTCCTCACCGCCATGGTCACGCCCTTCGCGGCGGACGGCGCGATCGACCTCGACGGCGCGCAGCGACTCGCGACCCACCTGGTGGACGCCGGCAACGACGGCCTGGTCGTCAACGGCACCACCGGCGAGTCCCCGACCACGTCGGACGCGGAGAAATCGGAGCTGGTACGAGTCGTCCTGGAGGCCGTCGGAGACCGCGCCCACGTCATCGCCGGCGTCGGCACCAACGACACCCACCACAGCGCCGAACTGGCCCGGGCCGCCGAGAAGACCGGCGCCCACGGCCTCCTCGTCGTCACCCCGTACTACAACAAGCCCCCGCAGGAGGGCCTCTACCGCCACTTCACCACCGTGGCGGACACGACCGGCCTGCCGGTCATGCTCTACGACATCCCCGGCCGCAGCGGCGTCCCCATCAGCACGGACACCCTGGTCAGACTCGCCGAGCACCCCCGGATCGTCGCCAACAAGGACGCCAAGGGCGACCTCGCCGCCGCGAGCTGGGCCATCGCCCGCTCCGGCCTCGCCTGGTACTCCGGCGACGACATGCTCAACCTCCCCCTGCTCTCCGTGGGCGCCGTCGGCTTCGTCTCCGTCGTCGGCCACCTCGTCACCCCCGAACTGCGCGCGCTCGTCGACGCGTACACCGCGGGCGACGTCCAGAAGGCGGCCGAGATCCACCACCGCCTGCTCCCCGTCTTCACGGGGGTCTTCCGCACCCAGGGCGTCATGACCACGAAGGCCGCGCTCGCCCTCCAGGGCCTGCCCGCCGGAGGTCTGCGCCCGCCCATGGTCGAGTGCTCGCCCGAAGAGATCGCCCAGCTCAAGATCGATCTTGCCGCGGGCGGGGTACAGCTCTGACAACGGACTTCACAACTGAATCCTCATAACCGAACAGAAAACGGAACGGGCCACGAGAGCCCACCGTCATCCCCGAAAACCGCGAAAGCACGAACGTCACACGCGCCACGTGCCCCTGGCACGTGGCGTGTCGTGGTGAGGAGAGTCTTTTGAGTCATCCGCATCCCGAACTGGGCTCGCCCCCGCCGCTCGCGAAGGGCGGCCTGCGCGTCACCCCGCTGGGCGGCCTCGGCGAGATCGGCCGGAACATGACCGTCTTCGAGTACGGCGGCCGACTGCTGATCGTCGACTGCGGAGTGCTCTTCCCCGAGGAGGAGCAGCCCGGGATCGACCTGATCCTGCCGGACTTCTCGTCCATCAGGGACCGCCTCGACGACATCGAGGGCATCGTCCTGACGCATGGCCACGAGGACCACATCGGCGGCGTCCCCTTCCTCCTGCGGGAGAAGCCGGACATCCCGCTGATCGGCTCCAAGCTGACCCTCGCCCTCATCGAGGCCAAGCTCCAGGAGCACCGCATCCGCCCGTACACCCTTGAGGTGGCCGAGGGGAACCGCGAACGCATCGGCCCCTTCGACTGCGAGTTCGTCGCCGTCAACCACTCCATCCCGGACGCGCTGGCCGTCGCCATCCGCACCCCGGCGGGCATGGTCGTCCACACCGGCGACTTCAAGATGGACCAGCTCCCGCTGGACGGCCGCCTCACCGACCTGCACGCCTTCGCGCGGCTCAGCGAGGAGGGCATCGACCTGCTCCTCGCCGACTCCACGAACGCCGAGGTGCCGGGCTTCGTCCCGCCCGAGAAGGACATCTCCAACGTCCTGCGCCAGGTCTTCGCGAACGCCGGCAAGCGGATCATCGTGGCGAGCTTCGCCAGCCACGTCCACCGCATCCAGCAGATCCTGGACGCGGCCCACGAGTACGGCCGCCGGGTCGCCTTCGTCGGCCGCTCGATGGTCCGCAACATGGGCATCGCCCGCGACCTCGGCTACCTGAAGGTCCCCCCGGGCCTGGTCGTCGACGTCAAGACCCTCGACGACCTGCCGGACCACCAGGTGGTCCTGGTCTGCACGGGCTCCCAGGGCGAACCGATGGCCGCCCTCTCCCGGATGGCCAACCGCGACCACCAGATCCGCATCGTCGACGGCGACACGGTCATCCTGGCCTCGTCGCTCATCCCCGGCAACGAGAACGCGGTCTACCGCGTGATCAACGGCCTGACCCGCTGGGGCGCCAACGTCGTCCACAAGGGCAACGCCAAGGTCCACGTCTCGGGCCACGCCTCGGCCGGCGAGCTGCTGTACTTCTACAACATCTGCCGCCCGAAGAACCTGATGCCGGTCCACGGCGAATGGCGCCACCTGCGCGCCAACGCGGAACTGGGCGCCATGACCGGCGTCCCCCACGACCGCATCGTCATCGCCGAGGACGGCGTCGCCGTCGACCTCATCGAGGGCAAGGCCAAGATCTCCGGCAAGGTCCAGGCGGGATACGTCTACGTCGACGGCCTCTCCGTCGGCGGGGTCGGCGAACCGGCGCTGAAGGACCGCAAGATCCTCGGCGACGAGGGCATCATCTCTGTCTTCGTGGTCGTCGACGCGTCCACCGGCAAGATCACCGCCGGTCCGCACATCCAGGCACGGGGCTCCGGCATCGACGACTCGGCGTTCGACGGGGTCCTCCCGAAGATCAACGAGGTCCTGGAGCGCTCGGCCCAGGACGGGGTGGTCGAACCCCA
The DNA here is from genome assembly GCF_048159485.1 of Streptomyces sp. 4F14. Lineage (NCBI taxonomy): Bacteria > Bacillati > Actinomycetota > Actinomycetes > Kitasatosporales > Streptomycetaceae > Streptomyces > Streptomyces sp. 4F14. Next base: position 395 of record NZ_JBLRVY010000052.1, on the reverse strand, counting down.
CCAACTCCAGCAGCTCATCCGCCGGACGCTGGGCAAGTGGGTCTCCGACAACTACCGGCGCAGGCCCATGATCCTTCCGGTCGTGGTCGAGGTCTGAGGACCGAACTGGGAGCGGGGCACCTCGATTTGCATCGGGGCGCCCCGCTCCAGTACGTTTACGACTCCGCCTCGCAGGGAACCCGCCTGGGTCCCGAGGGGGTGGGAAATCCGGCTCAGAACTTCTGATAAAGTCGGAACCGCCGGAAAGGGAAACGCGAAAGCGAAAACCTGGAAAGCGCCGAGGAAATCGGATCGGAAAAAGATCTGATAGAGTCGGAGACGCAAGACCGAAGGGAAAAGCCCGGAGGAAAGCCCGAGAGGGTGAGTACAAAGGAAGCGTCCGTTCCTTGAGAACT
>NZ_JBLRVY010000051.1:0-52779 GCF_048159485.1 Streptomyces sp. 4F14 | reverse complement strand
TCTCCTAAAGCGGGTGTCGGCAGTTCGAATCTGCCCGGGGGCACAGACCTAGAGTGCAGGTCAGAGCGATAAGCGGGCCTCCTGTTCGTTCGAACGGGAGGCCCTTCGCGTACCCGGAGTCCACATAGAGTCCACAACCCCACGCGATCTTGAAGGTAGACCCGTGAAAGGCACTGGACTGCGTGCCGTATCCACGTAGAGTGGGTTACACCGAGAGGGGCAGGCCGTCTCCCCGCGCGCGCCTGAGACGCGCCTCTCGTGTACCTGCTCTGTGTCGTCGGGGAGGATGACCGGAGCGGGCAGAGGCCCCCATCGCTGAAGTCGGTGGGGGCCTTCTGGCGTCCAAAGTAAACCGCCCCGGGGTCCAGTGGACCCCGGGGCGGGACGCCTTGACTGAGTCTTAGCGTCTAACGGCCGAAAGGCGGAGACGCGCACGCCCGCCGGCCGCTTCCGTACCGCGCACCAGCCCGGGCGGAACAAGGTGGTAAGCGGTGTCTACGGTGTCCCCCACCAGCAAGATCACTAAATTTGCCTGGCTGGGCAAAGACACCAGACCATGATCCATACAGCTTGGTCGAGTGCCACTCGACCCCATGCCCGACTGGGTACTCACCCGCCGCTGGCAAGTCGGGGAACGCATCCGCGAGGAACGTCTCCGCGTCGGCCTCTCTCAAGTTCGCCTAGGGCAGGCGATCGGTCGTGACCACCGAACCGTGCACCGGTGGGAGACCGCACAACGCATCCCGAACCTGGAAGACCTTCTGCTGCTGGCCCACGTCTTCGGCATCGAACTGCCCGACCTCGTGAGGTGACCCGCCGCCGGCGTACGGGGGTACGCGCGGCGGCGGGCCTGGCCGCCTCTCCGTGGGGGACGTGCGGGCGGCCGCCGTACCTGCCCTCTACCGCTCGGCGCCGCCGCCGTCACGGGAGAGAGCAGGAGATCACGGGGTGCCGGCGTGGCCGGTGTCGTGGGTGCGGATCATCACGGTGCAGTCCGACGCGCGCGACCCGTCGTCTGCGCGGCGGGCCTCGCCTCGCAGCCGGGACAGTTCGGCGCAGCGGGCGCATCCGGGGACTGGCGGCTCGTCAGGGGGCCACACGGTCAGGTCGAACGGCTTGGGGGAACACGTCCGCTCCGTCATCGGTCGCCCTCCTCGGCGGCGGCCGGGGCCATACCTCGGAGCCCCTGGAGAATGAACTCGCAGACGTGGTCGATGCGGCACAGGTCACCCGGGTACCGCGGCGGGGTCACCCAGTGGGCGGCGCGCGGGCCCCGCTGGTCAAGGTCGGGGATGGCGAGCCAGGTGCCGGCGGTGAGGTGGGCGGCATCCGCCGGGAGCAGCCACTCGCGGTCCCGGTGCGGGGTGAGGACGTAGTACGGGCGGCCGTCACCGGCGGCGTCGTGGATGACCGGGCCGCGCAGCGTCTCCGCCAGGTAGGCCGCAAGCTCCTCGGGGTCCTCGGTCCCGGCGGCGGCGTGCACCAGGCGGGCGCTCATCCGTACGGCCGTGATGACTTCGCCGAGCGGCAACATGGTGACGCCGGAGCCCGGCTCCCTGCTGGGCGTGGTCCCGTCGGGGCAGGAGTCGGCGAACCACTCCCTGATCGCCTCCGGGCTGCTCCGCTCCGGGTCGTACAACGGGATCGCCACGGTGGGGAACGCCGCCGGGGACAACATCCCAGGGCCGGTCGGGCGGTGGTCGGCGGTCATACAGGCTCCCCTCGGTGGAGAGCGTGCGCCTCCACGGTCACGGTGATCCGTCTCACACCGCGACCGTAGAGGCTGGCAAGGGGCACAACGCTCACAAATCTGTGAGCGCTGTGAGCGCGGTTACAAGCCGACCCACGCGGCCATGTAGTTCAGCGTGTCCGGCGTCCGCCGGGCCGTATGAACGAGTCCTCGGATCGTCTCCCGCGCGCCTGGGTGGTAACGGGTCTGCTCCGGGGCGGCCTTCCGGGCCTGCATCAGATGGTCGAGGGCGGCCTCCGTGTGCCCGGTCTCCATCTCGGTTCGCGCCCGGTCGATCAAGAAGTGCGCGCGGCGAGACGTCGCCAGGGCCGACGGGATCCGTACGCGGCGGGCCTGCGTCAGGGCGCTGTCGTACTGGCCCATCTCGACAGCGGCGGACATGCGGTGCAAAGCCACGTTGACGGGCCCGAACGACAGCCAGTGCACGTCGCTCGCGTCGCCGATCCGCTTAGCGATTTTCCGTGCTTCGCTGATGTGCTGTACCACCCCGGTCACGTTGTTGGCGCGGGCCGCGATGACGGACGCGCCCAGGTGAAGCTGCCCGGCCACCGCGGAACCCTCCCGCCCTTCCTGCGCCTGGCCGACGATGTTGTGCCCGGCAGCGATCAGCCGCTGCCCGATTGTGTACTCGCCCTCCCTGAAGTAGACCAGGGCTCGCATGTACTGGCGGACGGCGCCCAGACACGGATCGGAGGCGCGTTCGGCGGCCCACGCCATCCGGTCCAGGGCCACCGTCGACAGGTCGTAGTAGCCGAGCTTCACTGCGATGTCGTGCGCCGTGCGATAGGTAGAGGCAAGAGCCTTCCACGCCTCGGTTGATGGGGTGGCCCATGCAGCATGGGTCAGTTCGGCAATCACGCCGGGCAGGGCACGGGCCGCGTTCCGCAGGTGAGTAGCGCGCACCTCGGCACACAGCCGGTCCGACTCGGCAACCAGCGTGGCGGTTGGCCGCGCGACCAGGTCGGGGTTGGTGCCGAGATCGTAGAGGTCGAGAGCTTCACGGATCGGCCGCACGAGCTCGGCCAGCCGATCGCGTTGGAGTTCGGTCACGTAGGGCTGTCCTGTAAGGGTGGTGACGTCGACCTTGAGCGCCGTCGCGACCGCCGCAACGAAGTTCTGAGTGGCTGGCCGGGCGCCGCATTCGACCTGGTTGAGCAGGCTGTACGAGAACGGTGTCCGTGCGGCAAGTTCCCGCTGGCTGAGCCTGGCCAGTCTCCGTTGCTCGCGGATGCGAGTACCGATGTGGTCGTCGTCGAATGAGGGCATACTGGTCTCCTCGTTCCTTGCAGCCACTCGGAACGGTACTCGCGTCCGCCCTCGAATCCACTCGGATCGGGGGCGGTTGCATGTGATCCGATAGGCGCCATGACCTCGACCTCTCGCGTGCTGTACCTGTTCGGCTCAGCGGCTCCGCCTGTTCTCAACGTTGCCGCTGTCATCGCGGACGCGCAGGCACGCGGTTTCGACGTGTGCCTTGGCCTAACCCCGACGGCCGCTCGCTGGCTGGAGCCTCAGCTTCCGGAGCTGGAGAGGCTCACTGGGCATCCAGTACGGAGCGAGTACAAGCAGCCGGGTGAGCCGGACGTGTGGCCGAAGGCTGACGTGATCGCGGTCGCGCCGGCCACCTTCAACTCTGTGAACGCCTGGGCGCTCGGTCTGACGCGAGATTTCGTGATCGGGGTCGTAGCGGAGGGGATCGGGAAGGGGATCCCGATCGCGGTCATGCCGTGCGCGAACTCGGCGTATGCGCAGCACCGGCAGTTCGAGCGGAGCGTCGCCGAGCTGCGGGAGATGGGGGTCACCGTGCTGTACGGCGAGGGCGGGTTTGTCCCGAACCGGCCGGGTCAGGGGCGGCCGGGCGAGTATCCGTGGGGCCTGCTGCTCGATGCGGCGGAGCGGCTCGCCCCCCGGGCATGACGAAGCGGCCCCCTCCCGTAGGAGGGGGCCAGAGTCTTACGGTCGCCAAGGCGTCAGATCCAGATCCGTAGGCGGCTCTGGAGCAGGTCCCGCCGGAGTGTCCGGCCCAACCCGCCGAGCCCACCCCCACAGATCCAGATACGCCCGCGTCAACAGCTTCCGCTGAGTACGCTCCTCCTTGAGCTCCCGGTCCAGCCGCTCCGTGATCGCCATGAAATCGGAGCGCCGGTTCGTCGCCCGCGACTGCGTCCACGACAGCACGCCCACCACCAGCGCGACACCACCCCCGACCAGAGCCCCCACGTCCATCAGCGTCTCACCTTCCTCAGATGCCGGGGCAGCGGATCGTCCATCCCGCTGACCAGCACCACGCCGACCGTGAACGCCCCCCACCCGCACGCGCTGCCGACCGCCTCCGGGAACGTGGTCGCCGCCGAGGCCGCGAACGCCCCCGCCCACAGGCCGGCCGGAACCGCGAGCGCCACGTACCCGAGCGCCTGCGCGCGCGGACACCCCACCAGCAGTCCGGCGAGCGCCGCGAACGCCCCGCACACCACCCACATCCAACCGAGTGCGTCCATCGGAACGTAGCGGGTGATATCCGCCAGCCCCCGCATCGTGCCGTACCGGGGGTTGCCGATGATGCCCAGGCCGCCGTACCCGGCCCAGCCCGCGCCGATCACGACGAGGAAGGCGCGGCGGTGAGAGAACCGCCCCGCCGCCGCGCCCCACATCAGGCCGCCTTGACGAACGAGTCCTGGGCCCGCGTGCTCACTCCCACGGGCTTCCACAGCCCGAAGTGTGAGAGCACGCCGGTCGCGAACGCCACCAGGGCCAGCACCGCGGCCGTGCCCACGCTGTACCCCGGGCCGGGCGCGGCGTACTCGACGACGAACCCGTTGATCGTGGACAGGGCGAGCAGAAGGACCGCCTTCGCGCCGGCGTGGGTGACTCTCGTGGTCACCAGGCCGACGAGGACGGGGAGAACGACGGAGACGAGGAGGCCGAGCCAGTAGGCGCGGTCGAGGTCGACGGTCATGTGAGATCCCTTTCGAGGGTCAGGAGAAGAGGTGGCGCCAGGTTTCGGGGCCGGGGTAGCCGTCCGGGTCGCCGGCGAGCGCGGGTATGGAGCGCTGGAACGCGGCCACGTTCTTCCGCGTGAACTCGGTGAACCGCGGTCCCGGCTGGTAGCCGTTGCCGTCGTGGTACTTCGCGAACCCGTGTCGGATCAGCGCCTGGTCCAGGACGGTGACGGCGGGGTTGGTCTTGCCGAGGACGAAGGCGCTCCGGCCGGGGAACGGCGGGACCGGCGAGGACGGCGTCTTCCCGGGCAGGGTGCCGAGGAGCCCCTGGAGGCTGACCGGTCCTGGGACACCGTCGGCGTCCTCGTGCGGCGCCGTCCCGGAGTAGCCCAGCGAGCGCTGGAAGTCGCTGAAGTTGAGAGTGTCGGCGTCGGTCCACTCGCGGCTCGGGCCGACCTTGTAGCGCTTCCCGAAGCCCTTGGCGACGAGCGCCTTGCCGACGGCCAGGACGTGATCCCCAACCGCCCCGTACCCGTACGGCAGGCCATTGATCGTGACCTGGTAGCGGGCGACCCCCGTACCGCCACCACCGGTACCGCTCCCGGGCGTTGTGCCGTCGGGCCGCTGCGCCCCCGCCCGCACCCACGCGTACAGCGGGTCCCCCGGGCAGGAGGTCGGGTGTCCGTCGCGGTGGCCGCGCACCCGGTCCCCCGCGTCGCCCCCGCTGCGCAGCCACTCGATCGCGTCGACGAGGCCGTCGAGCTGGGCGGCGGTGGGCTGGACGAGGCCGGAGTCGCCGAGCATCGCGCACACCGCGTAGTCCGCCACGTTCAGGGCCGCGGTGCCGTTGGCGCCGGTCTTCCGGTGCAGCCCGCGGCCCTCGTAGATGTACCCGTGGGGGCAGACGACCGCGTTGTACGCGATGTCGCTGTAGTCCTCCTTGGGGTTGGCGAGGTGGCTGGCCTGGAGGTCCCGCATCCGGCCCGCGCACGTGCTGTGGGCGTCGGGGTTTGCGAGGGACTTGGGGACGTACGTGCCCTCGTAGTGGATCTTCACGCCGAGCGTTGACTTGATGTACGCCAGCGGGTACTTCGACGGCTTCGCACCCCACTGGGCGCGCGTGACGAGCCGCATCACGCACCCGCCTTCCTCGACCACCGGCCGGGACCGTCGCCCTCGGCGCGGGAGGTCGCCCAGTACGCGTCGTTCCCGTCGAGCAGCACCTGGAGGTTGCACGTCACCGTGCCCTCGGCGTGGACCTGAACGACCAGGGCCGGGAAGACGGCCCCTTCCTCGACCCGGTTGCCGAAGTGGCCGATGAAGCCCGTACGGCTGTCGGCGGACCCGTTCTCGTGGAAGTCCTTCCGGCGCCGGTTGATCCCTGCGGCGTCGGCGTCGGTGAGCTGATACAGGACGACGTCGCCGGTCCTCGGCACGGGCGGGCTCGGGACCATGCCCTCCCGCTCCTGGTTGCTGGCCGCGACGACGGCCCAGTTCTTCGCGGACCAGAGGTCGTCGAGGGCCTTCGTCAGCTCCGGGCCCGACAGCGACCCGGCGAGCTGGTGCGCGAGGTCGTGGAAGGGACGGCTCACCTCCTGGAGGCTGGCCGGGAGGTGGTCGTAGCGGAAGTTCCGCAGCATCGCGGCGACGGCGGGGTGGAGATCGGCGGCCACTGTGGGGCTCCTTACATGCGAAAACCCCGCAGCCGGACGGCGCGGGGTGGACGGGGCGAGAGTGGGTCAGGCCGGGAGTTCCAGCCAGTTGTTGGCGTAGTCGGCGGCCGAGGCGTCCCCCTGGAAGCTGCGGAAGGTGCCGTTCCCGCCGCCGCCCGCGAGGACCCACCCGCCGACAGGGATGTGGCGGCGCGAGCCGATGAAGTTCAGGACCAGCTCGGTCCCGTCGTCGCTGTACAGATCGACGGTGCCGCACAGCCACTCGATGATTTCGGCCCCGTTGGTGCCGGTGTACTGCTTGGACTCGTAGCGCATGACCACGACGGGCATAGGGAACTCCGATCAGGCGGGGGCGCCTTCGAGCTGGATGCTGCGGTGGTCGAAGGTCGCGGTGCTGGCACCGGACACGCGGTGCTTGGTCGTGACGGTGAGAGTTTCCCCAGGTACGAGCCCGGAGAGCCGGTAGCGCAAGCCGAGGGACAAGTTGGTGACGTTGTTGCCGGACCAGATCAGCGCGGCGGAGTCGTTCGGCGAGTAGACCGTCCCGGACACGCTGCCCACCCCCTGCCACGACGTGATCGTGTTGGTCGTCGTGCTGTTACGGCCGGTCGCCCGTACGGACACCATGACTACGCCGGACATCGGCACGACGACGGAGCAGGAAAAGGCGCCCGCCGTGACGTCGGTGTAGGTGGTGGAGGTGGTGGTCCGACCGAGAGTGGGGTCCTCGGCCTGAGCGGAGGAGACGGAGATGCGGTCGGCGGTGATCCGCATCCCGGGGAGCCACGAGGGCATGGAGACCTCCTACAGGGCGACGTACGCGGGAGCAGTGAGGCTCACGGCCTCACCCGACGCTTGGGCTTTGACGATGCCGTTGAGACTGCGGACGACGGTCCACGTCTGCGGGCTCGCCGCCCCGCTGATCGCGGTGACCCGCACGACTTCCCCGCCGAGGCGGGCGTCGAGAGGGAACTCCTGCGGGTAGGCAGCGGAGGTGACCCACAGGGGTCCGGCGACGGACAGGGTTGCGGCTGTCGCGTTCACGCCGGCGGCGAGGGTGCTGCCGTCGGTGTCCACTCGCGTTGGCGAGAGACCGGTGAAGGACAGGTTATCGATCGCGACGAAGTCGCTGCCGCTGCTCGCGGAGTTGTCCTTCGCGTACCGGAAGACGACTTGCGATCGGCCGGTGACGTCCACGATGGCCTGGGTCCACGGGGTGGTGCCCTGGGCGGTGAGGACCTGGACTCCGTCGACGAGGACCAGGAGGCGGTCGCCGACGAATCCGGGGCCCGACGTCTCGCTGCTCGTCCAGTACCAGACGCGCATCTCCGTCGCCCCGGCCGGGACCGCGACGACCGCGTCGCTCGTCTGGTTGTGGGTGATCGCGCCGGACCTGAGACTCCAGCTACCGGTGTGGGCCTGCGTGCTGGTCCTCAGCCACGGCAAGTTGCCGCCGTTGGTGTACGGGATCTCGTAGGCGGTGTCCTCGAAGTTCTCGTCCACCGCCATCCCGGCCACGTTCCACAGGGCCCCCGGCGCGCACACGAGGTCGATCTCCCACGTCCGGACTCCGGTCCGCTCCGTGTAGCCCAGCACGAGGAGGTCCAAAGGCCCGGGCGGGAGCCAGCCAGGGAGATCCGTGATGCGGATCAGATCACCCTCGACCAGTTCAAGGACCGCCGGGATGAGCGCCGGATTGCGGTGCAGACGCAGGGTGACCACCGGGTAGCGGGCTTCGTCCCATGTCCTCAAGTACAGGTTCCACCAGGCGATCGGCTCCGTCTGGTCGTCGGACCGGAGGTTGAGGTCAAGGCTGTCGTCGTAGCGCCCGATCCCGGCGGGCGGGTCCTGCGTGGACAGGGCCCCCGTCGTGAGCTCCGCGCGCGCCGACGAGCCGCCGATGCGGGTGACGGTGATGTCGTTGCGGATGGAGTCGTCCTCGACCGGCTCCAGGGTGCCCAGGCCGCGCGTGCCGTACGAGAGGGTCAGGCGGGGCGCCTGGTTGTACAGCGTGGTCCGGGACCGGTAGCGCAGGCCCAGCCGCTCCCGGTCCTCGACGAGGATGCCGCCGTCCGCGGCTTCGCACTGGTCGAGCTGGGCCAGCAGGGTTCCCGGACGCTGCGGCCCCATGGCGGCCGTGTCGCTCGGGCTGCCGACCACGGCGATCGGCAGGGCCTCCTCGGCGGACAGCCGGGCAAGGCGGCCCGCGGCGGTCTCGCCCACGTATCCGTTCTCCGCGCCGTTGTAGATCGGGGTGTCGGTCGCCTGGAAGACGCCGATATGGCCGATGGCAGTGCCTTCCAGGCCGGTGCCGAAGGCGGAGCGGATTCCGGTGACGCGGCCGACGGTCCCGGCGAAGCTCCCGGCGATGAAGTGGCCTCCGGCACCGGCTGCTGTGTTGAGCCAGCCGAGGTCGACGTCGACGTTGGCGCCGTTCTGCCGGGCGAATACGCGGACGCGGTTCCAGTTCCCGAAGAACGGAGGGGACGAGCCTGCCGTGCTGCCGACCAGCAGGAGCTGGTTGTCGTTCACGTCGACGACCTGGAGCTGCACGCTGTTCGTCGCGACGCGCACCCGGTAGCGGTTCCCCGTGCCCGAGCACGCGATCTCGTACAAGGTCGTCGTCGCGACCGGAGCTGTGGGGATGTAGTTGACCAGCTCGACGTGCCACGGCCCGGTCCCCGACGCAGGTGCGGGCACGGAGGCCGACAGGGTTGCGCCCGGCTTCAGCACCGGCAGCGCCGAGGACCCGCCCAGGGTGTCGTCCGCAGCGAAGTCGACGTTGGTCAGCCGCATCGGACCGACCCCGGGTACAGGGCTGTACGCCTGGGTGGCCTCCGTACTGTCCTCCAGCGGCCAGTACGCCAGCAGGGCCGGATCGGACGGGATCCGGCGTGCGAGTGTGGACGCGAGGGGTTTCTTCCCCTGGTTGAGACGCCGCAGGATGCCGGCACCCTCCCCCTCCACGGTGATGAGGTGTCCGCTCTTGCCCCAGTGCGCCGGCCAGTCCGAGTACTCGCCGACGAAGCGGGTCCGCTTATTGCTGATCGCGGCGTCGTTCGCCAGCGTCCACGTCAGACCTGTCACGTCGACGAAGCTGGTGGCACCGACGGCGGGGGTGGTGAAGTCTGCCGAGGCGACCACGGTTCCGTCGATGCCGTTGCGGAGCTGGACGGCGTACACGCCGCCGACCGGAGCTGCGAGCCCCGGAGTGTTGATGTCCCCGACCTCCAGGCCGGCCGTGGAGTTGAAGATACTGCTGGCGCTGCCAGGGCTGCTGGCAACGCCCAGCTGGGTCCACGGCCCGGCGATCGACGGCGCGGTGTAGTGGGTGAACACGTTGTTGGCCGCGTTCCAGGTGGACCTCAGCGCGACCCGCCCGGACGCTGGCACCGGAATGGGGGCCGTGGACCCGAACTCAAGGGTGGCGGGGCCAGTGCCGTCGGAACTGTAACGGAACGCCAGTCCTCCTGAGGCGCTGATCAGCAGCAGCCAGGAGCGCTGGTTGCCGGTCAGGTTGTACTTGCCGCACAACTCGACGTTCCGCGCGGTCCAGTCGGCGAGCTGTACCTCGATGCGGACGTCGATGCTGCCCGCGATGTCGAGGGCAGCAGTGTCCGGGGTCGATGCGCGGGAGGTCCCACCGGTCAGGAGCAGCCGCTGCTGGCCCGCGTTGACGGACATGCGCATCGGAGTGTTGCGGCCGATGCGCCCGTAGTACGGACTCTGCGGGTTTCTCGGCGAGTACAGGCCGTCCGGGCTCTTGAGCGTGAGGGAGCAGGTGGCCGGGTCGACCGCTGCGCCCTCGCCCGTGCGCCCGCGGGTGTGGGTGATCAGATCCCGCAGTTGTGCATGCTGGGTGACATCGGTCCACACCCCGCCGATCTGGAACTCCACCCGCGTGCCGAGCGGGTCTTCGGGGAACGCCATCAGCTGCTCCTCTGTCCGGCGAGGACGAGGTCGACGTCGCCGCCGCCCCGCTTGCGGATGCCGCGCCGCATCCGCTCCATCAGGTAGTTGTCCTCGGACCGGCCGGAGGACCTCAGCTCCAGGACAACGCGCTGCTGCCCGCCCGAACGCCCGCCGAGGCTGCCCGTCCCGCCGTACGAGCCGGGGGCCGGGGTCTCGACGAGGCTGCTCATGCTGCGGGTGACCGCCGCCCGCTCGCCCTCGACGCCCTTGATCAGGCCCTGGGCGGTGTACCGGCCGACCAGCGCCATCACGCGCGACGGGCTCTTGATCCCGAGGGACTTCCGGATGCTCTTGGTCATGCTCTGGGCGATCTTCAGCATCTGCTGTTCGATCGCCCGCTGCTGCGACTGAAGACCCCGGATCAGGCCCGCAGCGGCCTGGATGCCGGCGCCGTACATCGCGTCCCCGGCGGTCGCCCCCGCCGCCCCGGCCGCGCGGACGAGCGCTGTTTGCTCCGCGTTGATCGACTTGATCTGCGCGGAGGAGGCGTTTGCCAGCGCTGCTGCGGCCGACGAGCCCTGCGCCACCCCGGCCTGCGCGATCTGCGTGATCAAGTCGGCGCTGACGCCCTTCTTGCGGAGCTGGCCCAGGTTCGCCGCGAACCGGTCAGCCGCCGCGCGGTTCGCCTGGAGTCCGGCGAGGATCGTGTCGGCGGTCTGCGGCCAGCCGCCCGTGTCCTGCTTGGTGATGTCGGCGCCGTCGAGGACGCCCTTCTTCACGTCGGCCGCGAGTTTGTCGCGTGCGGCGATGAGGTCGGCGTACTGCTTCTGCGCCGTCTTCAGCCGCGCGGCGACCTTCTCCTCCTGCGAGGCGAGCGCCAGGAGCCGCTTCGTGCCGGTGCCGAGCGACTTGAGCGCCGCAGACCGGGCCTTCCCCGGGCGTAGGGAGTCGGCGAGGATGTCGCTGACCTTGCCGCTCGCGGCCTTGATCTGCTTCGTCGACCCCGTGAGGCCATCGATCAGACCGCGCGCGATCCACTTACCTTGGGCCTTCGTTACCCGCGACGGGCTCCGGATGCCCAGGGCCTTCGCAATCGGGCCGGGAATCACCGACTTCGCCCAGCCGATCAGCTTGCCGCTGATCCAGCCGCCCATTGAGCTGATGCCGTTCCAGAGGCCCTCGACCACGTTTCGGCCCTTGCCGACGAGCAGCGAGCCGAGGTTGCCCATGGCGGAGCTGATTCGGCCCGGCAGACCGCGCACCCACGCGACCATCTCCATCGCCTTGGAGACCGTGGCGGTCTTGATGGCCGTCCAGTGTTTGATCACCAGGCCGAGTAGCGTCCAGTTCAAAAACGCCTGGTAGAGCATCCCCGGGACGCCCTTCACCCAGGCGACGACGGCGTTCCACGCGGAGACCGTGGCGCTCTTGATCGTCGACCAGTGTTTGATGATCAGGCCGATCAGCGTGAAGTTCAGGAACGCGCTGACCAGGGCATCCTTCGCCCACACGACAGCCTTGACGATCCAGTTCCACACCGCGATCGTCGCGCTCTTGATCTGATCCCAGTACGCGATCACCAGGACTACGAGGGCGCCGATCGCGAGGCCGATCCAGCCGATCGGCCCGAGCGCCAGCACCCACGCGGCTGCCATCCGGCCGCCCGCGATCAGCGCCTGCGTGCCCAGCACCACCAGCGCCGGGACGAGGATTGCGCCGATGATGATCGCGGCAGTCTTGATCTCGCCGCCGTGCTCCTTCAGGACCCCGCCGAAGCGGATGACCACCGGGATGACAGTGCCGCCGAGAAACTCGACGAAGCCCTGCTGGAGGCCCCGCTTGAACTGCTCAAGGCGGACGCCCGAGTTGTCGCGAAGGCTGTCGCCCATTCGGCCAGCGGCACCGCCGACGTTGCCGAGCGCCTTGGTCGCAGAGGACGGGTCCAGCGCCATGAGCGCCTTTTGGGTGTCCTCGCTCTTGGTGCCGAACAATGTGAGGGCTGCGGCGTTACGGTCGGTCTCGCTGGACATGCCTCGTAGGCCATCGAAGACCTGGTCGAGTGCTTTCGCTGCCGCAGGGCCGCCCTCGACGAACGCCTTCTGCATCTCCTTGCCGTTGAGGCCGATCGCCTTGAATGCCGCGTCGACTTCCTTGCCGCCGCCCTGGGTGATCAGGACGAACTCCTTGAGCGAGTCGGCGACGACGTCCGTGTCGCGCGCGCCCGCCTTCATCCCCTGGGAAAGGAGACCCGTCGCCGTGGTCGCGTCGATCCCCATCTGCCGGAAGATCGTCGAGTACTCGTTGAAGGTGTCGGCGATGTCGTCCGCGCGAGGCCCCATCTTCTGGAGGCCGACGGTGAGCGCGTCGAGTGCCTCCGTGCCGTCCTTCGCCAGCCCGGTCTTGATCATCTGACCGACGGCATTTGCCGTCTGGCCCAAGTCCAGCTCGAAGGTCGACGCGAGGTCCGAGACCTTCGTGGCGAGCGACTGAATCTGAGCTTCGGTCGCCTGTGGTGGGGCGATACCCGCGCGCATCGTCGCGCTGATTGCGTCCGCCGCCCCCTGGAAGTCGGCGGTCACCGCGTCCGCGTACAGCTTGCCCGCGAGCTTCCCGTACCGCTGCGCCTCCGCCGGAGTCGCCCCCAGCTGGGCGCCCAGGCGGCCCGTGATCTGGCCTTGATTCAGGGCTTCGGTGATCCCCGCGATCAGCACCGCGCCCGCAGCCGCACCGGCCGCCGCCGCGATCATCTTCAGCTTGTCCAGACGGCCCCCGGCTTCGCTGACTGCTTCGTCCGCGCCTGCGCCCGCGCTGTCGCTCAGGCCATCGCCGACCGCGTCCCCCGCCCGACGGCCGGCCGCAACGAACCGTCCGCGCGCGTTGCGGAGCCTGCCATCGGCGCCCCGGACGATGCCGTCGCCGAGCTGCTGGCCCGCACGCTCCCCGCTCTGGTCGGCGTCCGAGCCCATCCGCTGGCCGGACTGCCGCAGAGCACTCTCGGCGCGGCGAAGAGCCGGGGTGACGCCCCGGTCGTCGATCGTGATGATTCCGTTGAGTTCGCCGACCTGGAGCGCCACGGCTTACCCCCTTCGGGATCGTGCTGGTTTCTCAGGAGGGTTGAGGTGCCGCTGGAGTCGACTCTCCGTGGAGAGGAGGCCGAGGATGCGGAGCTGGAGCCAGCGCCATGTCCGCTGGCGGAGGACGCCTGACTCGACGTCGATGCCGTACGTCTCGTGGAGGTCGGCCTCGATCAGCTCCCAGGAACCCAGAAGCTTGGCCCAGCTCAGATCGACTGGGGGCCCCTGCCGCGACCGGCCTTGCTTCGGCGCCGGGATGCCGCCCTCGTACCACTCGTAGAGGCCGGTGACCGGGTCCCGTTCGCCGCGGCCTTGTCCGAGGAGCCGCGCGACATCTGCCGACGCTCCGCCCGGTTCCTCGCCGCTTTTCCCGGTGCCTCGCCCGTGCGCCAATACTCCAGCGCCGTGTCCTCGTCGGAGGTGATCCACAGCATGACCGTCAGCGAGACGTGCTTGAACACCGACCACGACGTCTCCGCGCGCAGGCGCCCGTAGGCATCGCCGAGGCACAGCTTGTACAGGTCGAGTTCCTCGTCGTCGTCGAGGACGGGACGCTCCGGGGCGGCCCCGCCAGCCGCGAGACGGGCGGCGAGCGATGTGATCCGCTCGATCTTGATACCGGCCTCGGCGGACGGGTCGGCGATGTAGTACTCGCGCACGACGCCGTCTGCTCCCCGGACCGGCAGGGTGAGGCCGTCGGAGAGGAAGGCGTCGAGCGCCTCGAACGTGCCGCCGGCCATCAGGCGACCGGGTTCGCGATGAGAGCGAGGGGCCCGTCGCCGGTCAGCGTCACCTCGACCTGGTCGAGCGCCGTGTACTCGCCGCCGGACGGTGCCCACGTCACGATCGCTGTGCCCTCGTACGCCTCGGGGAGACCGTCGCGGTCGTAGTAGCGGACGTGGACCTGGGACGCCGACCCAAAGCCGTAAGCGGCGGCGCGCAGGGCCTCGTGGGTGGGGTGGTACACCTTGACCTGGTCGTTGATCCTGCGGTTGATCGTGGTGCCCAGCTCCCAGGACTGGCCGGTCTTGGTGTTGCCTGCCCAGCCGCCGGAGTCGTAGTCGCTGCTGTCCTCGATGTTGGGCTCGGCGGCCGGGGTGAACTCCGTGACACCGGGCACGAGCTGCCAGTCGGAGCCGTCCTTGGCTGCGGACATGTCGATCTCCAGGCGCCAGCGGCGGGCGAGCGCGGTGATCGGGGTGGGGGTGGACATGCGGTCCTCCTAGTCGTTCAGATGTGGACTGGGCCGCACGGCCCGGAAGTAGTAGTTCGAGGTCAGCTCCATGCGGCCGTGGGCGTCCTGGCCGATCCACGCCTGGGACTGCCGCCACGACAGGGCGACGTGGATGCCGCTGCCGACCTGGTAGTGCTGCCGGTTGTGGAGGGCGTCGAAGAGCGCGTCGGCGAGGTCGTCGATCGCGTCGGGATCGCGGCCCGCGCGCAGGCGGAACTGGATGGCGGTGATCGCGTCGGTGAGGTCGGTGTCCTCGACCGGGTACGCGGTCATCGCGATCGCCCGCTCCGGGTTGTCCGGCATGACGCCACGGAAGATCCCGGTGTCCGGGTCAGTGATCACGTCGTCGGGTCGGTAGACGCCGATCCCCGCGTCCGCGAGGAGTGCGCCGATGCCGTCGAGGAGGCTGGACGTGTAGCTCACCGCAGCGCCCGCCTCACCTGCGCCGCGATGATCGCCGCCACCTGCTCCCGCTCCGAGTTGAGCGAGTTCTCCAGGTACTTCGCGGTCCGGCCGGGCGCATGCCGGAAGTCCAGCCGCTCGTGCTGGACCACCGCGTACGGCGTGTCGTAGCTGACCATCGCGGTCAGCGAAGGCTCGTCCACGCTGGCCGCCCCCGACCTCTGGAGCGCCGCTTCATCAAGGGGGACGACCTCGTCGGAGACCTGGAGCACGTGCTCCGCTGCGAGGAACAGGCCCCGGGCGGCGGCTTCCCGGATCTGCCGTTCTGCCGCAGCCCCGTCGAATCTCAGCCGGAAGTTCTGCGGCATGGGGCCTCCCGCTATTCGAGTTGGATCTCCATATGGTCGGGAGTGGGCAGGCCGCCGCCGTTGCGGTCCTTCGTCTGAATGACCTTCGTCGTCCGGCCACTCGGCAGCGTCACCAGCGAGAACTGCGGTGCCGTCGTGCCCGGGTCGGCGTACACCGTCGACGTCGAGGTGACCTGCTCCCCGGCCGGAGACCGGACGCCCCTCGTCTGCTCGTCGACGAAGCACCGCACCACCGTCGGGGGCCCGTAGCGGGGGCCCTTGCTGGTGTCGCCGAGGTACGGCGCGATCGTCACCTCATGCCGCATCAGCCAGCGAGGGATCAGCACGAGAACACCGCCCCCATCCGGAAGATGCACGCCGTCAGGTCCGGGGAGAGCAGCGCGTCCCACGCGGCCGGGGCAATCTGACGGGCCGGAGCATCATCCCCGGACACCGCCGTGACCGACCGGCCGAGGGACACCGAACCGATCGACACCGACCCCCAGCCCACCCCATCCGCCCCCGACGGATCGCCTACCTGCGCCCACCACGCGACCTGCGCGCACACCGCGTCCCGGAACGCGGCGAGCACGAGCGGGTGGGTCGGCATGCCGGTCTCATCGTGATCGAACAAGGCGCCCCGCAGCGCCTGCCGATCCAGCATCCGCGACGCCTGCGCCAGCCGGGCCGCGGTGCCAGCCGGGGCCGGGGTGGTGCCGCCGGGGTACGCCTCGTACTCCGGGACCGTCGCGTACACGCGCCCGGCAGCAGGGGCGGTGACGTTGACGGTCTCAGACGCTGTGACCGGGCTGCCGTCTGTTGTGCCGCTCCACAACGCCAGGTACAGGCCCGGGGAGAGGTCGGTCGCGGGGGTCCATCCGTAGCCGTACGAGCCGACCCCCGGGTGGGAGACACCGCTGGCGGTCGGGGCGAGGACGACCGCGCCGCCGACGACGCGGGTGATACCGATTGTGGGGGTGGCGTCGAGGTCGACGAGAGGGCCGCCCTCGTAGCTGTACCACTGTGAGAGAAGCACGGCGGTCCGGCCGGCGATGACGTCCATCATGTCCAGCTCCCTGGTGATCCGCCCGCAGTGCACAGGTGCCACGCACCGGCCGAGTCGAGGACGGCGTCCCCAGCCGCCCACGCGCCGACGGCCGGTGCCCCTGGGGTGTCCTTGAGTCCGGCGACGCGGATGTTCGTGAGGCCGTTCTTGGCGCCGAGTCCGGCGATGCCGGTGGTGGGGTCGAGGGTGTGGACGGCAGCCCCGTACAGGCCGGCCACCGATTCGAACCGTCCGGCCCACTGGGTGTTGTGGGCGTCGGCGGACAGGCGGGCGTACGAGCGCTGTGTCCCGCCGTCGTCTCCGAACGACTCGTCGGACCAGGTGGAGATGAGGAGGTCCGCGCCGGTTGCCTCCAGGTCGAGGGCGCCGCCGCCCCGGCGGAAGCGGTAGCCCTTGCCCGTGCCGAGGACGGTGAGGTCGGCGCCGTCGAGGAGGAGGCCGCCGATGATGGTGACGGACCCGTCCTCGCCGATGATCACCGTAGATCCGGCGATGATTTTCCCGGTGGGCCCGGCGAAGCGCGGGACGCTGCCCTCGGTTGCTGAGGGCGGACCGCTCACCTTGCCCGCCGCGACGTCGTCGACGTAGCCCTTCGACGCGGCGGAGAGCGGGGTGTCCGGGAAGGAATCCGGGAGGGCGAGTTCGCCGGTCATGGCGTCGCCCGCCCGGTCCACTTTGCGGGTGTCACCGGCCGCGGACACGTAGCCAGTCGCTGCCATCGCGCCCCTCCTTCGTCGCACGGCTGATTCGGTTACGCGGACGCGCCGATGATGTGGACGTCGTACGTCACCGACGTCCCGGCGCCACTGTTGGCGATCTTCAGGAGGTCGCCGGTACCGGCCGTGACCGCGTAGCCCGTCGCATCCGCCACGCCGGTCCCGACCGCGACGAACGCGCCCGGCCGCAGCGTCACCGTGGACGTCGCTCCGAGGAGCGTGGCCCACGCGTTGCTGGCCGCGTTGCCGACGACGACGTTGTTCGTGTTCCCGGCCGCCGCCGCGACGATGATCCCCTTGACCCGCGCGAACGTGACTGCTGCGCCGAACGCGTCGAGCAGCACGCCCGCCAGGTCGAGATCCTCCGTCGCGCTGGCCGCGAGCGTCCGCCGGTCGGAGAACAGCCGGTCGGCTTTCCCCACTCCCGTGCCGTTGGTCAAGGACATCGACCGGGACAGGGACTGCGCGGCCCGGCCTGTGCCGAGGTCGAGGGCTGAGGTCAGCTCCGCGAAGGCGCTGACCGCGAGCATCGTTCCAGAGAGAGGCATGATCCCGTCCTCCGATCAGGTTGCGATGACGAGCGGCACGTGCCGCTTGAAGGCGGGTGTGGCGATCGTCGCCGGGGCCGTCGCAGTGATCCCGGAGCCCGACGTCTGCGCGAGGTTCCCCTCACCCGACAGGAACGGCTTCGCGCCGACCGAGCCCACCAGCGTCGGAACCGTCGTCGCCGCGACCGCCAGCGCCGCGTAGTACACGCCGCTCTTCGTGACCCGCACCGGGGAGGCGAGCGCGAACGTCTTCGCCGTGTCAGCCGCCCACGCCTCCGACGTCTTGTCTGCGGACTGCGCGAGCAGCGCGCCCGCGCCCGAGTACAGGGCGGCGATCTGGTTCGTCAGCGAACCGCCGGCCGTCCCCGCGCTGATGAACGTCAGGTTGCTGATCGCGTCGCCGTCCTGGAGGTACAGGGCGACCGAGCACATGACGCCGGTCGCCGCGGCCGGGATGTCGTCCAGGCCCACACGCGGGAGGTTCGCCCGGTGGAACGTCACCTCCGGGTCCGGTCGGCCAGCCGTGTTGAGCCAGCTGAGGTCGTTGCGGGGGTTCCCCTTGAATGCGCCGAGGAGCGTCACTGCCCGGCTCCCTTCGTGTCGTCCCCGGCCGAAGCCGCAGGCGCCTTCGAGGCGAGGATCTCCTCGCGCTTGCTGGTGATGCCGACGCGCGGCTTCGTCGCGACGGCCTCCACGTCCAGGACGCGGGTCGCCTCGTCGAGGTCGGCCTCGCCGACGTACGCGAGGACGTCGTCGACGCCGTGCCTGGCCGGGTCGAAGGGGCCGTCGTCGGCCGGCGGCGCCTTGCGCTGCGCGGGGGCGCCGGTGACCAGTTCCTGGACGCGCTCTTCCTCGGTCTTCTCGTCGACCGGGGCGACGCCGTAGCTGTGGCGGCGGAAGTACTCCAGCGCCGCGCGCCCGGCCTTGTCGGCGTCGGTCACATAGCCGGTGCCCCTGGTGAACTGGACGCCCACGGACTCGCCCGTGAACGACCGCACCGGGGCCTCGATCTTGTACCTCGTCGTCACGCTGCTCACCTGACCTTGACGTTGCGGATCACGCCGCAGCTCTTGGTGTTGCGGAGGACCGCAGCGACCGGCCCCATCTCGACCTCGCCGCTCTTGACCGCGCCGGGCTGGGTGAAGTCCGGGAGGAAGGTCTCCACCAGCGGGGTGCTGGCCATCGCGGCGCCGTGGAACGCGTCCAGGCCCAGGGACACGGCGTAGATGTCGGTGAGGCCGGTGATGACGCCGCCGGCGCCGCCGCCGTCCACGTCCGCAGATCGGATCGGGATGATCGGGCCGGAGTCGTCGGCGCGGTCGCCGAGGTCGACGAGGACCCAGTTGCCGTAGCGCTCAATGAGCTGGCCGAGGCTGTTCTTCTCCTCAGTGAACTGTGAGGCACGGCGGGCCAGAGCCTTGATGCGGGCGATGCTCTTTGTGTTCCCGAGGATCGCCTTGGTGCCTGCCGGGATGGACCCGTCGGCGTTGGTGTCGCCGGAGCCGGTCTGCGACCCCAGGATGCGCGCGAGGAAGTCGTCGAAGAAGTCGAAGGCCGACATGGCCTTGTCCTCGGTGTCCACGGTCCCGGGCGACCAGTCGAGGTAGCCGGTTGCGACCCCTTCTGCGAGGGGGACGAACTCCGTGGTCTGGCCGACGAGGGCCTTGTCGAGGCCGTCGAAGCCGGCGTCGTCGACGGCGGTGTCGCCAAGGATCAGCTCCTGCTGGAAGCGCGTCCGGACGGACGTGAGCTTCTGCGCCATCTGGAACATGATCTCGTTGGTCGCCGCCGGGCCGAGCCGGGCGAGCTTGCGGTCCACGGAGAAGCTGCCGCCCAGCGGGTGGAGCTCCACGGTCTTCCGCTCGCGGGTGGCCTGCGACGGGACGTACTCCTCGTTGAAGCGTCGGAAGCTGGCCTTCGACGGGGTGAGGAGCCGGGTGTAGCCGTAGGTGAGGGAGTCGCCGCCGGTGCCGGGGGTGACGGTGTCGTCCCAGACGAAGTTGTTGAGCAGCCACGAGTTGCGGCGGAGGTTGTCGATGACGGCGAAGTCGATGTCCGCCTGGGTGTTGAGCTGCGCCTGGGCGAGCGTCACGGGCATGAGGTGCTCCCTGAGGGTCAGGTCTGGTAGTGGTTGGCGATTGCTCCGGCGAGGGAGCCGGTGCGCTGCTTGGCGGCGCCTTCGCCGGTGCCGCCGGACAGGTCCCCGCCGGAGCGTCCGGCGGTCTGGGTGGAGAAGGCGGGGTTGTCCTTGACGGCGGCCTTGATGGCGTCGTCCAAATTCGCGCCGAAGGTCTTGTCGGCGGGGTTGAGGTCGGCGATCTTCTGCCGGAAGGACACGGAGTCGAGGAGAGCGGACGCCTTCGCGCCGTGCTGCTCCGCGCGCTCGCGTACGGCGTCGCGGACGGTCAGCTCGCGGAGTTGGCCGGTGAGCTTCTCGGTCTCGGCGGCGGATTCCTGAGCGGCGGCCGTGCGGCCCGCCTTCTCCGCCGCAGCGACGGCCTTCTCCTGATCGGTCAGGTTCGCGGCCTTGAGCTTTTCCAGCTCCTCCGCAGCGCTCGAGTTCGCCTTCGCGCGCTTCTCCCACTCGCGGGAGTGGCCGACGGCCTCGCGGTACTTGGCCTCCCAGTCGGCGGCCTCGCCGGACCCCGATCCGGACTGTCCGGACCCCTGTCCGGACTGCTGTCCGCCCTGGTCACCGCCGGTGCCGGAACCGCCGCCGTCGCCCTGTCCGGACTGGCCGGACTCACCGGTTCCGGACTGTCCGCCGGTGCCGGAGCCGCCTTCGCCCTCGCCGCTGCCACCCGCGATGGCGTAGATCGGCGAGCCGTTGCGGCGGTAGCCGAGTACGTCGAGCGCGGAGTGCGTCGCGAGCGGGTGCCGGAAGGCGTCCTGCTTGAAAGGGACCTGCATGGTGTTCTCCCGTTTCGGGTTGCCCGGCCTGCCGTGCGGCGGCCGGAAGTCTCTGCTCGGTTGTCAGTGGGCGGGGTTACCGTCGGGGCATGAGCTATCGCGAGAACGCCCCAGGTTCCTGCCGCCGTTGTGATGGACCGTTGGTCCGCACCGTTACCGAGATATCGGGGTGGGGAGCAGCGACTCCAAAGAGAAGGAGAAGTGATCCCTTCTGCCCGTCCTGCACCGTGTCCCAGTTGCAGCAGTGGGACCGCGAGCACGGGCAGCAGGAAGAGACGTAGTCAGCGGGAGCCCGCGAGCTGTTCGCGATGGCTCTTGCGCGGCAGGCCGGTATCGGCGACCAGCTCACGGACGCGACCCTGGTAGGCGCGGACCTTCGCGTTCGCCGCCGTACGCGCCTTGTCGTCGATCGCCCCGGCGGCCCGCCGCTTCCACGCCCGGATCTGCCGCTCGTAGTACCGCTGCTGTTGCGTCTGCTCGTACGACGCCCTGCTCGGCGGCTTCGGCCTCGGACGCGTCACACCAGGCAAGTAGATGCCCACACTGTGACGGCAGTTCGGGTGCAGCAGCCCGGCCGCGCGCGCCTCCGGGAGCGACCCGGCGACCCGGACCCGCACCATGCGGTCGTCCTCGGTGGCGTGCTCGACCTCCACCGTCCCGGCCCCGGACGCGCCGTCGCGCCTCAAGACCTTCCCTTCCCACGGCTTGCAGCGGGGGCACTCTTCCGGGGCGTCCGACACCAGCACCAGATCGATACCCGCAGCGGCCAGCCGGTCGGTATGCGCCTCGACAACGGCGCGGCCGAGCGCCGACCGCGAGGCCATCTCCACGTACGACGTGAGGTTCCACGCCCGCCCGGACCGGTCGATGAACCCGGTCACCCCGCGGTCCGCGAACCGGCCGAGCGCGCGAGCCGCAGCCTGACGGCGCGTCGTTGCACCCAGCAGCGGCGCCGACGTCGCCTCCGCGATCACCTGCCGGTACACGTCCAGCCCCTGCCGCAGAATCCGCATGTGCACCGGGCCGGTCTCCGACACGAGCGCCGCCGCCAGCCGGTCCACAGCCGCCGCCGACGGCAGAGCCTCCGCCGCCGCCAGCGCCGGCCCCGTCGCCACCGCACCGAGTTCGACGATCGCCGCCTGCTGCCCGCGGTCGTACGCCTCCGCGACGGCCTGGTGGATCGCGCCGGCCGCGTCGGTCTGGAGGGCGGTGATGATCTCCTCGATCGCTACCCTCAGGTTGCCGATCGCGGCGAGCTTGAGTTCGGCCCACAGCGGGGAGTCGAGACCCTCCGCGAGCGCGCGCGTGACGCGTTCGATGAGCGCCAGTTCGGCCTGCTCGTAGAGGCTGGAGATCGCGGAGGCGAGGTCTTCGGCCATGTCGGGACTGACCGGCATCGGGCCCTCCCGCTACTTGACCTGCGACTCGCCGTCCGGATCGTCCTCCGGCTGCTCACCGAAGGCGGGCCGGTCCGCGCCGAGCGTCAGCGGGTCCTCGACCAGGCGGCCGGACTGCGCCAGCAGCCGGGCCACCTCCTCCTTCTTCTCGGTGTCCGTCCAGTCCGGATGGAGCATCGCGACCAGCGTCTCCGCCGAGGCGGCCTCGGCCTGCCGCAGCAACGCCGCCGTCTCCGCGAGGGTCTTGATGTCGTCCTGCACCGAGTCCGCGAACTGAACGGCTGGCCGCTCCACCTCGACCGGCGCAACGCCCTTGAACCAGCCAGACGCCTCCAGGATCAGCAGCGTCTCGACGATGTCCGCGATCGCGGTCGCCGCCAACTCCGCCTTCCGGGCCCTGGTGGTCATCGACCGGGCGGTCCTGGCCTTGATCTCCGTCGCCGTGACCGCAGCGCCCGCAGCGTCGTCGCCGAATGTGTTCCCCGAGTAGCCGGCGTTCCGGATCACCTTGCCCACTAGGTCCTCGATGGTGGCCAGGTGCTCGGTGTAGCGGATGGTGAACTGGTTCGCCACGATCTGCTGGTCGATCGTGGGCGGCACGTTCATCGGCGCATAGACCTCACGGTCCTCCCACACCGAGCCCGCTCCCGGGCCCTGGTTGAGGAGGTAGCCCTGCGGGACGATGATCCGGCTCTTGGCGAGGCGGATGTCCCGCATGAGGCTGGTGTACGTCTCGTCGATCGCGCTGAGGAATGTCTCGGCTCCCTGGTAGTCGGAGGTTCCGAGCCCGGCGGCGCCGGGGATGTCCCGCCAGTCGGGGGCGATCATGGTGTTCGGGACGTAGGAGACCGCGAGCCGGTCCGTCGCCGCAGCCGGAAGCTGGCGCGAGGGCAGGAGGTTCCTGGTCTCCTCAAATGCTTCCAGCGGAAGCGGCTTGCCGAGGTTGTCCTCGGTGCCGTCGTACACGCCATGGAGGATGAGACCGGGCTCGTGGCGCTCCAGGTGGCGGACGACGCGCTGCCCGTCGCAGACGAGGACGGTCCAGAAGGTCACGGACTTGAGGACGTCGCCGTGCGCGAAGACGGGGGCGGCGCCGTCGGCGTGGACGAGGGACACCCACGGGCCGGGGCGGATGTCCTCGTCCCAGACGATGCGGAGGTAGGACCCTCCAAGCGCTGCCGTGGCTTCCCCCGACGCGATGAGAGTGCGGATCAGGCCGCCGTCCATGAGCTGTTCGAGGCGTTCCTGGGCCGCCGCGTTCTCGACCTTGAGGACTGGCGGCTCGGAGTACAGCAGGTCCGAGGAGGTGCGGGCGACGTCGCGGGCGAGCGGCATGTGCAAGTTGGCGCGCTTCTCGCCGAGCGGGGTGGGCTCGCCCCAGAACCAGCGGGAAACCCGGCCGACCACACCGCCGCGGTACTGGCTCGGCCGGTTCTGCGGGGCGCCGAACCTGCTGTTGTCGCGGTGCCGGTTCAAGTACCGGTACGCCAGCCGGTCTGGGTTCGCGGAGAACCAGGCGGCCCAGTCGGCCATGTCGGCCTGGATCGCGGGGTGCACGGGAGGCCACGGGATGTTCTTGTCAGGGAGCGGCATCGGATACCCCCTCGTTGTCCTCGTAGGCGTCCGGGTTCTCCAGCCGGTCAGCGGCCTCCCGGAAAAACGCCGCAGCCTGCGCGCGGATCTTGTCCTCGGTGACCGGGCCGTCCTCGGGGGTGAAGGTGATCGATCCCCAGTGCCCGCCGATCTCGCCCACGCGGACGTGCACCGGCAGCGTGATCTCTCCAGGCGTCATGCGGCCACCTCCAGGTCTGCGCGGATCAGGTGCCGCCACTCGTTCACCGAGCTGTGCAGCGCGTAGCGGAGGGCGTCACAGGAGTGGTCGTTCGCCTTCAGCGGCTTGTCCTCGCCCGCGAGCGCTGCCTTCTCGTCCCATGAGTACGACGGCAGCTCCCCGAGGAGCCCTTCGCAGGAGCGGTGGATGGACAGCCGGTCGGCCGCGAGCGCCATGCTCACCGACCGGATGCCGTCCTTCACGTCGTTGTCGGCCTTCGCGACTCCCGGCACACCGTCGGACCAGAGTTGAGTCATGAACGACGACGCGGACGGGTCGACGAACAGCCAGTCCGGCTGAACCCCCTGAGCACCCTTGTGACCGTACTCGCGCAGCCAGCCCTGCACAGCCTTGCTGTACTGGGCGTCCGTCAGCTGCCGGTGCGCGGCACGCGAGTCGTGCCGGTACTCCGAGGCGACGTACAGGCGGTCGTCCACGCCGTGCCCGACAAGCAGGCCGACGAACGGGTTGACGGTCCCATAGTCCACGCCGACGCACATCCACCGGCGCATCTCCGGGAGGATGTCGACCACGTGCCTGACGTCGTCGAAGGAGTCGTAGACCGCGCCTGACGCGAGGCACCAGTCGCCGAGGATGAACCTGCGGTACCAGAGCCCGGTGTACTGCGCCTTCAGTCGGGCGACCATGCGCGGGTCGAGGCCCGGGTTGTCGTCGAGGGTGAAGTGCCAGTGCGTCAGCCCCACGGCGTCCTTACGGAGGATGAACTCCTTGCGCAGCCAGTGGAACGGGCCGTCCGGGTTCGTCGTCGCCAGCAGCCGGGACTGGTCGCCGACGCGGAGCCGGGACAGCAGCATCATCCAGAACTCGTACGGCACCAGCGTCGCTTCGTCGACGTAGGCGAGCGCGATCGTCGCCCCGCGGATTCGGCCCTCCGCGCGCGCGTCGGACGCACCGATGAGGTGGACGGTGCGGCCGAGGATCGTCGCGGTCGTCGACCCGGTGGTGTGGTGGACGTGCTTCGCGAGCGGCCCGAACAGGAACTTCGACTGCAACGGGTCGATCAAGTTCCTCTCGATCGTCTGGAGCGTGCGGCCCACGATCACGATCAGTCCGTGGTCCGGGGCGACGGCGAGCCGCAGCAGGAACGCGATCAGGGAGGCGATCGTCTTCCCGCTGGACACCGCCCCCGACCACAGGGCGATCGGGACGTCCTGGGCTTCTATGATCGAGCGGATCTGCGCCGGGGAAAGCGGAAGCTTGAGGTCACGGAGCATCACCCGCCCCCTCGTTCATGGCGTTGTACGCCGCCGTGAGCCCGGTCGCGAGCTGGCCGAGGAGGCTGATGCCCTCATCGACGCCGTTGTTGGTGTCGAGCGCTTCGAGGCGGGTGGCCGTGGCCATCGCGGAGCCGATCCCGGTGAGCAGCGCCTTGCGGTCCTGAGCGGGGAGGCGCGTGGGGCTGTACTTCACGGCGGTGCCGGCGGATACCTCGACCAGGTCGTACCGGCCGCCGTTGAGGTAGGCGAGTTCCTCTTCGACGGTGTCGTAGAGCTGCTCGATGATCGCGGCGCGGCGGGCCTTGGCGTCCTGCATCTTGGCCTCCGTGGCTGCGGCGGTGAGGGTGCGGTCGTAGGTGAGGCCGAGGCGGTCGGAGTGGACGCTGACGGCGCGTCCGGAGCGGCCGAGTTCGCGGGCGATGCGGTTGCGGCTGAGGCCGAGGCCGTGGAGGCGTTTCAGCTCGGCGATCTCTTCGTCGCTGAAGGGGACGGGCGCTTCGGCCACGGCTGACCTCCCCTTGGGCGTGCGAAGGCCCGGCGTCCGTGGGGGAAGCGCCGGGCCAGGGTCGGTGTTGGTCAGGCTTTCCAGCCCGCGTCGAGACACGCCTGCGCGAACGTGTCAGCGGCGATCTTCCAGGCGCCGTCGGTGCCGCTCGCGCCGTTGGCGAGCACCTTGCTGCTGTCGGCGATGCGGTCGGTCTTCGAGGTCGGCGCCCACTTGTTGACCTTGTTGGCGAGGTCGAGACGGGCCTGCTTGGTGACGGCGGCCTTGTAGTCCTTGGCGAAGTCGTCGCAGGCGAGCTTGCCCGCGTCGTCGAGCTTGGTGGCGTCGACGGCCTTGGGTTTGTCCTCGGTGGTGTCGCTGCTGCTGGAGCAGGCGGTGAGGGCGAGCGCGGCGAGCGCTACGGCGGTGAGGCTTCTGATCATGTTCCCCCCTGGAACGGTGTGTTGAGGGGGATCATGCCGTACCGGGGTTGATCGTTTCCGGGCATGCCGGATCTGCGGCCCATGGTGCGGCATGATCGACCAGAACGTCAAGCAAGGTTCAGGTTTCTGTGGGCCCGGACACGCAGCAGGCCCGCCGCATCGGGGGGGAATGTGCGGCGGGCCCTGAGAGTAGTGATCAGCTAGCGCCGGGGTCGACGCCCGCCTGCTCGCGCATCGCGCGGTCCGACTGCTCGGCGTGCTGCTGGCGCTGTTCGGGCGTCCAGTCGGCGACGCGCGGCGGAAGCGAGGCGACGACCTCGGTCAGCTTCTGGGTCTCGGCGCGGTTGAAGAGGGGCATGATGGCGGTCCTGTCTCTTGGTTGGGATGGGGCCGGGGCGGTCGGCTAGCTGCCAGGCGGGCGGCCGTCCCGGGTAGATGGCCCGGGAGATCCCGGGTAGATCGCGGTAGACGCGCGGGTAGACGTGCAGGTCAAGCGGCGGTAGACGGGGTGGTAGACGACGCCGGGGCCACGGCCGGGGCAGGGGTGAGGTCGGCCCTCCGTACACCCCGCGTGGGGGCCTTGGAGCCGGGCGCTTTGACCTTGGGGTGGACGGGGATACCGAGGGCCTCCAGGTGCGCGCGGAGGTCGCCCACCGTGCGGCCCTCCCACTGGCCCTGCTCCTGGAGGTACGCGAGGACGGTGCGGAGGTGGATCGCGGGGGCGTCGCCCAGGAGGTCGAGGAGGAGCGCCCGGACCGCCTCCCCCGGCTGCTGCGGGGTGTTGGCGGGGGTCTCCTCGGCGGGGGGACGTCCGGCCCGCCACGCGGTGACCATCCAGGCGCCGGTCAGCAGCCACATCACGCCGGGGACTGCGCGGACGAGACGCCAGAGGAGGTAGCCGCCGAGGGTGAGCAGGGCGAGCCGGGCCCAGCAGCCGAGGGCCGCGCGCCAGCCGGTGAGGTCGTGGCGTCGGCCGCGCGCGACCCAGGCGGCGGCGCGGACGCCGAGGCTTCGGGCGAGCGCGGCGGACCCGGCGGCGAGGCGGGCGGCGGGGCGTGCGAGGCGGCTCACAGGATGCCCGCCCCCTCGACCGCATTGACGACCCCGGCGCCGGCCGCGTTGAGGGCGTCGGGCAGCCAGGAGAGCGCGCCGGCCACGCCTGCGGTGAGGCAGAGGACGCTGCCGACATAGGCGCCGCCGATCAGGCGCCGCTTGTCCTTCTTGCCCGCGGCCTTGTAAGAGAGGACGGCAAGGGTGAAGGCCGCGACCACGATGACTGCCCCGGCGGCGGAGAGACCGGCGAGCTGGCCGCTGGTGAGGTCGGCGGTGGCGTTAGTGCCGGTGGTGGCGGTCGCGGTCCGGCCGCCGGCTCCGTTGGCGACGGTTCCGGCGCGGCTGTGGGCCCAGCCGAGGAGCCCGCCGGGGCAGGCGGCGGCGCAGGCGGCGGCGGTGAAGCCCTTGGTGAAGGAGGAGATCTGGGTCCACTGCCGGTTGCCGGTCCACCAGGGGTGGGCGTTGGCGATGAGGACGATGAGTGCGGTGAGGAGTCCGCCGAGGGTGAGTGTGGTGGTGCCGGTCATCGGAGTACTCCGGTCAGGGCAGTGATCGGGTCGTACCAGTCGAGGACGCCGAGGCTGCCGAGCAGGGCGGTGACGAGGAGGAAGCGGGGGAAAACGCGGCCGGTCTTGCGGTCGAGGCCCCAGGCCGCGGCGAGGGCGACTCCGGCGATCACGTAGGCGGCGCCGATGCTGGCCTCGGTGCGGGCCTGGTGGAGGGTGTGGGCCCAGGCTCCGACGGGACTGCGGCCACCGGCCCACGGAGTGAGCGCGGTGACGATGGGGAGCAGCATTCGGAAGGTGACCAGTCGCTCCGACAGCCAGTCCCAGGCGCGCGCCCACAGCGGGGGCTGCTCCTCGGGCTCGGGTTCGACCACTACGACCTGGTGGACGTGGACGTGGTGGATCTCGACCGGGGCGGGCGGTGGCGGGGGTGGCGCGGGCGGAGGGGTGGGCGGGGTGCGCCAGGGCGGGATCTCGCCGGGCTCGGGTGCCCGGTCGGGGAGCGGGGCTCCGGCGGGGATGATCCGGGTCGGGGTGACGGGGCGACGGTCGGGCTGGGCGGGCATGGATGTGTCCTGGTGGCCGAAGGGGCGAGCGCCGAGGCGGCGGAGGTGGTGGAGGGCGCGCAGCTCGTCGCCGTCGGGGGACGGCCGCGCACCCATCAGGCGCCGATCCGGAGGGCGCGGAGGTAGCGCTCGACGGTGTCCGGCGAGGGGGCCCGGCCGGTGGCCTTGGCGACCACGCGGACGACGGCGTCCCGGTCGCGGATTCCAGAATCCCAGGCGTCCTGGACCGCGTCCTTGGTGGTCACGGCGCCGGGTCGGATTGTGAGGACGTCGGCGTCCGGATCGTCCGCGGACTCGTCCAGACGGTCCGGACCGGCGGATTCGCCGTCCGTGAGGGAGCGCTGCTCGGCGTCGATGAGGGCTTGTCCGCGCTGGAGTTCGCGCCGGACGGGGATCATCGCGAGCTGGCCGTCGACGGCGGCGCGGCGTTTGGCGACCCACTGCTGGGTGCGCGGGTCGAGGGGGCGGGCGTGGACGCGCATGGCGATCATCCAGCCACCCTTGGCGAGCGCGGAGACGGCCGCGCCGACGGCGCCGACCACCCACTCGCCCGAGAGCTGGCCGTGCGCGTAGACGGCCCCCATGGAGATGGCGAGCGCGAAGTGTCCGGCCCGGCGGGGTACGGCGGCCCGGTCGGGGTCGTAGCGCAGCAGCCACTCGGCGCCCATGCACAGGATCCAGGACGCATCGAAGGCGACGCCGGCCGCGTAGGCGACGGCGGCGATGGTGGCCATCGCGAGGAGGGCGCCGACGGACGTGGTCGTCCAGACGAGGGAGGCGGTGACGAGGACGACGGCGCCGATGGTGACGGCGGTGCGGACGAGGGCGTCCCAGTCGCGGGGCGGGACGGGGACCTCGATGTACTGGGTGTCCTCGACGAGTTCAGTCTCGCCGTCGACGGTGTGGGGGACCAGGCGAGTCGTCGGGATCTTGCAGGTCTTCACGGGCTGCTCCGCTGAGGAGGCGCCAGCCTCCCGCGGCCGTGGGGGATGCGGTACGCGCGGGAGACCGGCGGTCTGGGGTGGGTCAGATGTCGGTGCCGATGATGTGGTCGGCGGGGGACGGGTAGTCACCGGCTCGTGCCGCGTCGGCGAGGGCGTCGTGGTCGCGGGCGAGTGCGAGGCACTGGCGTGCGCCGGGGGTGCCTGGTGCGGTCGCGGCGGTGGTGCGGAGGTCCGCGGCTTCCTTGGTGTGGTATTCGATCCGGGCGTCCATGTGTGTCTCCTCAGCGGGCGGGCCGGTACCAGGGGCCTTTGCGGTCTTGGGCGCGGTCGCGGTCTTCCCATGCCTGGCCGGCGCGGGCGGCTTTGCGGGCGCCGGTGGTCTTGGCGCGGCGGAAGCGGTCGGCCGGGCCGGTGACGGGGGTGCCCCAGTAGTCGACGGTGGTCTGCTCGCGGCGGAACCAGGCCATCACTGGCCTCCGGTGATCTGCTGGTCGAGGCGGCGTCGCACGTCGGCGGCGGCCTCGTAGTCCTGGGCGCAGTCGGCGACGGTCGCGGGCTGGGCGAGGATCGGGTTGGGGCGGGGGGTGCGGTCCGGCTCGGGCTGGGGCTGGGGCTCGCTCATCGGGTGGCCGCCTGCCGTGCGGCGTCGAGCGCGCGCCATTCGGCGTCGTGCCGGTAGTGGTCGGCGGTGCGCTGGTGGAGGTGGGCGATGCGGGTGGCGGCGTGGCGGTGGGCCCAGGCGATGGCGTCGGCGGTGAGGTGGTCGAGTTCGTCGTGCTGTCCGTCGCGCCAGTGGATCTGGATCCATTCGCCGGGGCGGCGGGGGTTGGCGAGGTCGGGGTCGCATTCGATGGGGGTGGGCTGGCGGTAGGCGTAGATGCTGTAGGGGCGGTCGCTGTGGCGGTGGCGGACGGTGAGGAGGTAGATGGAGCGGACGCGTGCGACACCGAGGAGTTCGACGTCGGTCATGTGGCGGGTGGCGAGGATGCGGTGGCCGATGGACTGGTAGAGCTCGGGGATGCGGGCGGCGGGCGCGGTGGGGGTGAGGGCGTATTCGAGGCGGCGGATCGCGGCGCGGGCGGCCGGGGGGATGTAGCCGGTGGCGATGACGCGGCGGCGCGGGGTGGGCTGGGTCTGGGTGTTGCCGTTACCGTGTTCCATGGCTGTTTCTCCTGGTGGTTCAGGCGAAGTGGCTGGCCCCGACCGGTGTGTGAGAGCCCGGTCGGGGCCGTTCTGTTGGTGCCTGTACGACCATAGCGACTTGTTGCGCTCAACACAACAAGTCTGGGAGGATGAGCCATGCCCGAAGACACGCCAGGAGAGGAGCAGCGGACGATGCTGTCCTTCGCCGAGGCGGCCGAACGGCTCGTCGCAGACGGAATCGCCCAGAGCATGACGGCGGAAGGGCTGCGGAAGCTGGCCCGCGACCCGGCGTCCGGCTGGCCAATCGGTCCTGACGATTACCGCGTCGTCGGCAAGACGCGGATGCTCCCGTACGAGCCGCTCGTGCCATACATCCAGGGACGGCGGCGCGGTCGGGGGCCTGCCAAGCAGCCACGGACGGAACGAGGAAAGAACATGCCCAGCGGGAAGCCTTTGGACGGCGCCGATGCACATGCGGTGCTGCGCATCGTGTGGCAGTGGATCGCCGATGCGAACGACGGCGCGGGTGGCGACGCCGGCCACCTCCAGCGCGAGTTGGAGGCTGCGGGGTACGGACCGCCACAGAGTCCGACGGCGCGCCCGGCCGCACTTCCCCCGGAGCCGTTGCAGGAGGAGGGAGTGCGGCGGGTGGGGGCGCAGCCGCATCACTCCGGGACGGTAGATCCCGAGACGTTGCCGATGGCGGATGGCTGCGAGTACTGGCGTAAGACGAATCGGGGCGACGAGGTGTGCCCGATGTCATCGTGTGCTCGGTGCCAGTATCTGAAGAGGCTGTGACAGCCCGCGAGGAGTGGCGCCCGTAGCCCGCGTACGCGATCGGCCCCGACCGAGGTCGGGGCCGTCGTGCTGTCCGCACAGCGAGTAGCGGTCGCGTACCGCCGGAGCTGGAGAGCACGCGACTGGGGTCATCGTGGCACGGCTGTCAAGCGGGGGTGCGCGCCCGGCTGTTGGCCGACTGGTTCTCGGGTGCCCGGGTTTCCCGCGAGCAGACGGACGCGCACGTTCAGGATGCCACGGTCACCCATGCCACGGCGGCGAGTGCCGCGAGGAGCAGCACCCAGCCGACCAGTCGCAGCGCGAGCCTCCTACGGTCCCGGGCCGCCTCTCGCTGCAACTGGTGGTCCAGCTCTCGCCGGTAGTCCTCTGGCCTCATGCTGCGATCGTCCCACTTTCCGCCCAGACCCTCCCGCACCCCGTGCAGTGCGCGACCGGCGCCCGCCCTTCCCCGCCGTGCACGTCGATCGCCCCACCGCAGTCGTGCCGCTGCTCCAGCGTCCGCCGCTGCGCCGCGATGTCCAGGGCGCGCTCGACCCGATCAGCCGCCGACCGAGCCACGCCGCCGACACGCCGCAACTCCCCATCCGTCAGCGGCCGGAACGGGCCCGGCGCTCCTTGCACCCTGCCCAGCAGCCACAGCGCCGCATACGGGGCATCCGGCCTGACTCCGGTCCACCGCCAGCGACGACGGTCAGCGGCGTCGTCCTGCGCGGCCCGGACGCGGCGGGCGTGGTCTTCCCAGGCGACGCGTTCGGCGCGGGTGTGGGCGTAGGCGGCGCGGCGGGGGGCCGGGGGCTTCATCGGCGCGCGCTGGGCGGTCTCCGCGATGGCGTCGGCGCACTGGAGGAGGTCGGCGTGGATGCCGGCCATCGTTTCGAGGATTGTGACGCGGATCGGGATGGGGCGGGCGCCGAGTTGCATGGGGTCGCGTTCGAGGCTGCGGAGGTGGGCGGCCTGGAGGCGCTCGTACTCCAGCTGCTCGTCGTCGGCGGCGTTGAGGCGGGCGAGGTAGCCGCGGAGTCCTGCCCCGAATCCGTTGTGGACGGCGGGTTGCCCCACGGCGTCGTGGAGGTCCGACCAGTGGATGGCGATGGTGCGGAGGTGGGTGGCGATGGTGGTCATCGTGCGCTCCGTGGTGCGGGGTACGGTGATGTCACCGGTAGGGGCGTGCTGGCCTGGGGAGGTCGAGAGCACGCCCCTTCGTCGTGTGGTCAGTCCTTGGCCTGGTGCTGGGTGATGCGGAGGCTGGGCCGCTTCGTTGCTGTCCGTTCGACGGTGGCGGTGTAGCCCGCCTTCCTCAGGGCGTCGGCGTACCGGTTGAGGTGATCGGCCTCGTCGGGGCCGTCGTGCCAGAGGCGGACCGTACGGGGGCTGGCCTGGGTGGCTCGATGCCCGGGACGCCAGGCGGCGCCGGTGAGGGAGTTGGCGTGTCCTTGGACGGTGAGGGTGCGGGCGATCTCTGCGGCGGCGATACGGCAGTGCACGGGTGGGCTCCTGTCGGGGGCGCGTCGGGGAAGACGCGCCCCTTCGTCGTGGGTCAGTCGTCGGCGATGAGCAGGGTGGCGATGCCGAGCCAGGTGAGGACGGCGGCGATGGTGCCGACGATCGCCGCGAGTTGGCCGTCGGTGGTCAGGCCGTAGGTGATTCCTCCGGAGAGGGCGGCGAGGACGAGGCCGAGGATGAAGGTCGGCATCATCGGTTCCTCGCGATCTCGCAGCGTCCGGTCTCGGCGTGCTGTTCGGAGCAGGCCGGGCCGCAGCGCTGCGCCAGCTCGGCCGCCCACTCGGCGATCCGGGCGTACTTCTCTTCGGCGGTGTGGCCGTCCCACTGGGCGCGCGGGTCGTCGGCGTTGACGCGTTCGACGTGGGCGAAGAGGTCGTGGTCGCGCGGGCTGATGTGCCAGCTCGCCTGACGGCCGCCGAGGGTGAGGTACAGGAGCGCCCAGCCGTCCTCGTCGATGTCGTGCGCGGGGGTGATGACGGCGTCGTCGGTCATGGCGGCGAGGAGTGCGACTAGGTGGGCGCGCTCGCGGTACGCGCCGTCCCGCTCCTTGGTGAGGTCGGCGATCTGGCCCTGCTGGTCGAGCATCTTCTTGGCAAGGCGAAAGTTCTGTTCGTGGGAGTACTCGGCCATGGCTCACTTCTCCTTGGTCTGATTGGCGGTCGGATGGATCGCGTTGTGCAGCTCGGCGAGGCGGGCGTCCCACCAGCGGGCCATGGACGCGCCGAGCGGCGGCGGCCCGGCTTTCACCCACTGCTCGTAGAGGTCGCTGACGCAAGCAGCGGTGTCTCGCTCGGTCGCTTCCGTCGACGCTGGGTCGCCCTGCACACGCTCGTACGTCTCGGCGAGCACGTCCTCGGCGATCGGGTAGAACTCGCCCTTCACGCCGCGCACGATGTGCTGGCCGGTGTAGACGAGGACCCAGGTCGAGTGCAGCTTGTCGTAGACGGTGGCGGTGGCCTCGGGGTCGTCGGAGCCTTCGCGGTCCTCCGCGTCGAGGGCGTAGAAGCGGCTCGCGCCGCCGGTGAAGGCCCGGACGTCGGCCTCGTTGTCGCCGGTCCACTGGATGGTGTCGACCTCGACGGGGAGCTTGCGGTAGCGGGTGGTGGTCACTTCTGCCTCCGTGCTGCGCGCGCGGCGGCGCGCCTGGTGGCCCTGTTGGGCGGAGCGGGGTCGGGGGCGTCGTCGTCGACGACTTGCTCGGTGCGAGCAAGTTGGTGCTCCCAGGTGGCGCCCGGGGCGGGCGCGTGCTCGCCCCGGGGAGTCGACGACGGGCCGCTCACGCTGCGGTCCCGTGGCCGGTGTCGTACCGGGCGACGATCTGGTCGAACGCCTCCCGCTCCGGGTCCCGCGTGCACCGGTGTGGGTCGTGGGCGGCGCCGTCGGAGTCCTCGGCGAGGAGGCAGCACGGGTGCAGCGGCGGCGGCCGGTGTCCGAGTGCGGTCCGGCGTGCCCACTCGTGCTCTTGACGGTGGCGGTGGTCGCGGGCGTAGGAGGAACCGGCGGCCCAGGCGAGGGTCATGGTGACGAGGAGGGCAGGGACGATGAGCCAGGGGGCGGGGCCGAGGACGAGGTAGATGGCGCTGGTGAAGGCGAGGAGCGCGGCGGCGAGGAGGGTGTGGGCGGTGCGGCGGTACCTGCTCACAGGCGCACCGCCGGATCGATCAGGTCGGCGGCGAAGTCCATGACCTTGATGGCCTGGACGGCGCCGCGCGTGTCGTCGCGGGTCGCACGGATTCGGTCGGCGAGGTGGTGGGCGTACGCCTCGATGGCGGCGCGCATCTCGTCTTCGCTGACGTCCTCGTGGCGCATGGCCATCAGGTGTGCGTGCGGGTCCTTGGCGTGTGCGGCGCGGCAGCAGCGCCGGTCGGAGAGGTGGACGCCCTTGTCGGCGAAGGCGCCGACGATGGCGGGGTCGTCAAGGAAGTCTTCGAGGGATTCGTCTTCGGTGTCCCAGTCGTTGTGCTGGAGCTGGGCGATGAGTTTGCCGAGGACGTCGCGTTTGGTCTGGTCGGGGGCGCCGGAGTCTCGGAGGGCTCGGGCGACGGGGTCGAAGATGTCGTTGGCGCTGGACCATCCCATGTCAGCGGGCCTTTCGGGTGAGGCGGTTGGTGAGGGCGCGTCCGCCCCGGCCGAGGCCGAGGAGGGCGGCGGAGATGAACGGGCTGAGGGCGATGCCGAGTCCGATGGCGCGGGCGATCACGCGGCCTCCCGGTAGTCGTGAGGCGCTGTGTGGCCTGTGGGGCGCCTGAGGTGGCGTGCGGCGAGGTTGCGGGCCTGGGTGCGCCCGTACGCCCAGGAGGGACGGATCAGGTGCCGCCACGCGAGGGTTGCGGCGTAGGCGCCGATGGTGCTGGTGGCGAGGATGAGCACGGTGAAGACGGCGGAGAGGACGATGAGCCAGCCGGCCATCGCCCAGCCGAGGGTGATGAGGGTGTCGATCGCTTCGGCTATCACGGCTGCTCCGGGGCTCGGTCGAGGGCGGTGAGGATGTCGGTGGCGAGGTTGTGGCGGCCGAGGTCGTAGTCGCTGATGCCTG
This sequence comes from Streptomyces sp. 4F14, assembly GCF_048159485.1. Classification (NCBI taxonomy): domain Bacteria; kingdom Bacillati; phylum Actinomycetota; class Actinomycetes; order Kitasatosporales; family Streptomycetaceae; genus Streptomyces; species Streptomyces sp. 4F14. Next base: position 17,766 of record NZ_JBLRVY010000051.1, on the reverse strand, counting down.
CCGAGGTGGGGTGGGCGATCCCTGCGACGAGGGTGCGGACGTGGTCGATGGCGGCCTGCTGCTGGGCGCACTGCCGTTTCGCGTCGGCCCACTGTCGGCTGCGGAGCCGGATCTGCGCCCACAGGGTCTGGATGGTGTTGGGGTCGCCGCCGAGGGCGCGGATGCCGGCGCGGAGGGTGCGGAGTTCGCTTTCGGCGATGCGGGTGCGCATCCGCAGGTTCTTGGTCTCTTCGTCGGGCGGTGGGAGGACTTCGCGGCCGATGTAGGCGGCGACGCGGACGGCGATGGTTGCGGCGAGGTCGGCGGCGCCGTGGGGGCTGCCGAGGCGTACGGGGGTGTCGTGGAGGGCGGTGGCGATGACGCGGGTGAGTGGGGCGAGTTCGGCGGCGATCTCGGTGTCGGTGAGGCGCGGGGTGTCAGCCACGGTCGGCCTCCTGCGGTACGGCAGTCTTGAAGCCGCCTCGCGCGACGGCACGGCGTACGGCGCGGGCCTGGTGTTCCCAGTACGTCCTCTCGCTGTCGCCGATGTCTTCCCACGTGCCAGTTCGGGTCGAGAAGCGTCGGCGCAGCCAGGCGGGGAGCGTGTCGGGGGTTTCGCTGTCCTGCGTGTCGGCGGCGCGCGCCTCGGCGTCGGCGTCGGCGTCGATGCCGAGCGTGAACGACAGGGCGAGTCGGTGCGCCTCGACGACGTCCGCGTCGGTGGGCTTCTGCTGCGCCTCGGCGGCCATGCGGCGCAGTTGCGCGGACGCGTCCCGGCATGGGCGGAACTTGGTCCGCTCCAGAACCTCGGCGTCCCTGAGTGCTTGCGTCTCGCGGTCGATGGCGTCGGCGGCCTCGTCCAGCACGGCGGCCCGGTCGGCGGGCTCGGGCAGTACCGCGTCGGCGGAACCCGCCGTGGCCGCGCGGACCGCCGCCCGGTATCGGCGGGCCTTCGCCACCGTCGCCGCGTCCCAGCCGTGCACTGCGGCCGTCTCCTCCAGCGCGCCGTGCGTGCATGTCTCGTCATGCTCGGCCTGCTCGCAGTTCCAGCCGCAGAGGACAGCCCACAGCCAGGCGTCGACGCGGTAGGTCCCCCAGTCGCGGCTGCTGGTGGCGATGAGGGTGTGGAGTCCTTCGAGAGCGGCGGCCAGGGTCGGGGCGCTACTCGCGGGCTCGGGCAGTACGGCCAGCACCGCGTCGGCGCGGCTGTACGCGTTGACGCGGACGGTTTCCAGGATGCCGGTCTCGGGGTCCGGGTCCTGGCCGCAGTACGCCCAGCGCACGAGCGCCTCGGCAATGCGATCGCGGAGGGCCGTCCGGTCGGCGGGCGGGGATGCGGGGTTGGGTTCGCGGTTCACTCCCCGTCCTCCTCGGCGTACGCGCGGGTCGCCTCGTCCCGCGCTTCCCGCGTGCGGAAGCCCTCCACCGACACGTCGCCTTCGGTGTAGACCGCCAGCCCGTACAGCTCCCGCTCCGGATCGGCGTAATGCGCCACAACCTGGTACGGCCAGTCGCCGAGGAGGCTGCCGTCGTCGAGCCCGGCGACCTCCTTCCAGCCGGTACCGCGCAGCTTCTCGATCCACCAGTAGCCGTTCTCGCAGTCGAGGGGGTCGGGCAGAGCGGGTAGGAGGTCGCTGGCGACGGCCTCGTGCAGGGCGTCGGCCTGCTGGGGTGTGATCTTCATGGTCATCTCCGGATCGGTGTGATGGGGTTGGAGGCACGGCCGCCCGCTGGTTCCGACAGCGGGCGGCCGGCCTGCTGCTCACGCGCAGATCACGCACCGGTGATCCGCAATCTCGGTGTCGTGACAGGCATCGACACAGGCGCGGCAGTACGGGGTGGCGTGGTATTGGGCCTGGCCGTCGAAGCGGGTGTCGGCGGGGTCGAAGGGCGTCTTGCACTTCCCGCACGCGGCGTCACGGGTCGGCCACCACGCCTCGTGCGCCTCCTGACGGCACACCGCACACAAAGCCCCGTGCCATGTCGCCGTACTGCACTCCCCGCACCGCGACGACGGCCGCGCCGGGGGCCGACCGCCCTGCATCACGGCCACGCAGTCCGCGCACAGGCCCTCGGGCAGCACGGCGTCCGGCCCGGTCTCGGTCGTCTCCTCGGGCACGACGGCCATACCCTCACAGGCCGTGAGAGCGAGGACGCCGGGCTTGGCGTCGGGGAAGAAGATCGGCGACGGGAAGATGTGGCGGACGTTGGGGTTGGCGTCTGCGTACGGGCTGTGGGGGTTCGGGGTGAGTTGGGTCATGGCTGGTTCCTTTCGCGCGAATCTGGCTGTAACCGAGGTGGCCGTGTGTGGTCTGCGGTGCGGGTCAGGTGGCGTCGATGAGGTCGGCGATCTTCTCGGCGGCCCTGATGCGGTCGACGCCGAGCTCGGCATAGCCACGCTCGTATTCGACGCAGAACGCGCGGCGGCCTTCGAGGACCGCGGCCACGCCGGTGGAACACACTCCGGCGCAGGGGTCGACGACGAGATCCCCGCGCACGGTGGAGGATTCGATCAGCTGCGCCATCAGCGGCACCGGCTTCTCGGTCGGGTGGCGCCGCACTCTGCTGGAGTTGGGGCGCAGGACACGCACGACCGAGCCCTGGCGCATCCGTGCCGTCAGAGCACCCTTACGCGCGGCCTTGCCTCCGTGCCGGGGATTGAGGGTGGAGACCCCGAAGGTGATCGTCTCGTGCGCGGGCCCCCAGGGCACGCTGAGGTTGCCCATGCCGAGCATCGTCTTGTCCCAGACGATCTCTGCCGTGGGGCCGAGGCCGAGAGGCTCGGCAAGTTGGTCACCGGCGTAGCCGAACACGTAGACATGCCGGTAGCACCGGAGTTTGCGTGCCCACTGGCCGAGCACAGCCGGCCAGTCGACGCTGCCGTCATCGCCCTCGATCGGCTGGAAGTTCTTGCCATGGCTGGACTGCCAGCCCATGCCGTAGGGCGGGTCGGTGCACAACAGGTCGTAGTCGTCTGGGACTTGGGTGATCACCGCTGGATCGCGGCAGTCGCCCCAGATGACCGTGGCCCGGTCGGTCTGGTGGAGGATCTGGCCGCCAGGCGGGGGTACGAGGTCGAGCGCGAGGGTGTCGGGCGCGGTCATGCGGGTCGTCTTTCTGTGTGGGTGGTGGGGTGTTGGGGTCGGTCGGGGTGGCTGCCGGTGTCGGGGTCGCAGGCGAGGCAGGTGGTGTATCCGCGGTCGAGTCGGTAGCCGTGGAGGGGCTTGTCGCAGACGGTGCAGAGGGGGGTTTCTGTTTCCTGTGGTTCCGGCGTTCCCTCCCCGTTCCCCCTCTTCGAGGGGGGAACGTGGGGAACGGGGGGCGTTCCGGGTGTTTCCGCGAGCGTTCCGGGAAACGTTTGACCTGGGGTTTCTTCCGTTCCGGGGTGCGTTCCGGGAAACGTTTCCGGGAAACGTCCGTCGGAACGGTCTCCGGAACGCTTTCCGGAAACGTCGAAACCGGGCTTTTCGGACCTGGATTTGCGGCGGCGGACGGCCTCCGCGATCTTGTCGTTTCCGCCCGGAACCTGAAGATCGGCAAGCTTCTGGCGGACGGCCCGGTTGCCCGCGTCGTTGGGCACGCCGGCCTGGTCCAGGGCATGGACGATGTGTTCGACGGTGCCGGGCATCGCGGCGAGGCCGTGAGCAGCGTCGGGCTCCGTCTCCCACGTCATCAGGACGTGGCGGGTGCCGCCGACGGCCCAGTTGTCGCCGTCGCGCTGGGACTGCCGCAGCAGGGTGAACTGGTCCGGGCCGATGCCGGTGCGGGTGTGGGTGCGTTTCAGGGAGAGGGTGCCGCCGCCCTGGTAGGACAGTTCCCACACGTGGTCGACGTCCTGGGTCTTGGCGGAGGAGCCGCGGCCTCCGCGTTCCTTGTCCTTCCCGAAGTGGTCGAGGCGGATCGACGAGATGCGGTCGCGCTTGAGGGGGAGGAGGGTGTGGCGGTACAGGTTGAGCCAGGTGTCGGCGTCGTTCTCGGGCCCGGAGATGAAGCGGGAGACGGTGTCGATGACGACGAGCTGGGCGCCGGTGGCTTTCACCAGGGCGACGACGTCGGCGCCGCCGCCTGCGGTGTCGAGGGGTCGGATCGGCGGGAAGCTGGCGTACCGCAGGGATCCCATGTTGCGGGGGCCCGCGCCGAACGACAGGAAGCGCTCCTGGACCTGCTCCTGGCCGTTCTCGGCGTCGAGGTAGAGGATCGGCACCGGGGGCTGGGGCTGGTCGTCGAGGAAGGGCTGGCCGGTGGCCATGCGCCACATCCACTCCTGCGTGAACAGGCTCTTGCCGGCCTTTCCGTCGCCGACGAGGGTGATCTGCTGGCCGGGGCCCATGAGCTTGCCGAGGAGGAGCTGGATCGCGCCGAAGTCGGTGGTGAAGAAGGCGTCCCAGTCGAGGAGGGAGGCGACGAGGTGGGAGGGGCCGCGGCCTGAGTTCTCGCGGAGCTGCTCGCCCTGCTGGAACTCGGCGACGAGCGCGGCGAGTTGTTCGCTGGAGGCGCCTCGGCCGATGGCGGCTTTGAGGGTGGTGGCGTGGGTGTCGTAGCGGCGTTCCCGGGCGGTTTCGGCGATGCGCTCGGCGAAGGCGGCGGCCATGGCCCAGGGGAGAGGCTGTCCGCCGAGCTTGTAGATGAGGTTGCCGTTGTCGACGCGGTGGAGGAGGCCCTGTTTCTCGATCTCGGCGCGGACGAGGGCGGGGTGGCAGCGCTGGCCGGTGGCGTAGATGCCGGTGACGGTGTCCCAGATGAGCTGGTGCTGGGCTTTGTAGATGTCTTCCCGGTTGATGAGGAGGGCGCATTCGTCGTATGCCTGCTTCTCATGCATGACGACGCCCATGACGTATTCCTCGGCTTCGAGGTCGCAGGGGGGTACCCGGGTGAGGTCGTCGTCGCCCGCCGTGTCGCGGTTCATGTGGCGGACGTTGTCCACGAGGCGGTTTCCCCTCAGAAGAGCGTGGTGGGTTCGGCGGGCGGGCAGTGGTGTGAGGTGAGGTGCTGGTGGGGGCAGTCGGGTGGGTGGCGGCCGGTGGTCCAGCGGAGCCGCAGGGGGCCGTGTGCGCGGCGGGGCAGGCACCAGACGAGGTCGTCGGGGGTGCTCGCCGCGAGCGCGATCCGGTACGGGAGTTGGTCGCCGGCGGGCGGGAGGTCGACGCGTGCCTGGAGGGCTGCGACGCCTCCCACCCACTGGGCCAGGAGGGGCGCGCGGCAGGACGGGCAGCGGGAGTCGGCGCCGCTCTTCCTGCTTGCGCGCCCCGCCATCAGGCCGGGATCCCGTTCATGACCGGCTGCTCGATGTCCCCGTCGATCGCGTCGACGACGTCACCGAAGGCGGCGCGCAGGACATCGGCCGGGCGCTCCAGCTTGTAGCCCATCCGCAGGCCGCGCTCGGTGATTCGGTAGCGGAGCCGGGCGGTGAGCTGGTAGCCCTCGCTGCCTTCGAACGGGACCAGGCCGACGACGAACGTGTCGGGGACGGTCAACTGGCCTTTCTGCCCGGCCTTGGTGGTCGTCGTCTCGACGTACTGGAGCTGCCGCTGCCCGCTGCTGAGACGGACACCGGACTGGAAGTCGACCTTGCTGGTGGCCTGGAGGGACTGGGCGATCTCCAGCATGTCCGCGGAGGACGGCTTCAGGAGCTCGGGGAGGTGGCCCTCCAGGAACTCGGCGAACGTCTCCTGATCGAGGAGCTGGCCGTCGGTCTGCATCCACTGCTTCCACGCATCGGTGGCGCGGAGTGCGAGGACGAGACGGTGGTCGCCCCAGGACGGATCGTCTGTGCCGTGGGCGTTGAGAACGGCGGTGACGGTGAGGCGCTCGCTGTCGGCGTAGACCTCGCTGTCCTGGCTGCTGTGCTTGGTGAAGTAGGTGCTCCAGGAGCGGGCGTCGCGGACGGTGGTGGTGCCCTTCTTCCGCGGGGGCTGTCCGGTGTGCTCGGGGCCGGTGAGGTCGACGTCGGCGATCCCGTTGGGGGTGTTGAAGACGTAGAACTTGCCGGGTTCCAGCTCGTGGTGTGCCGCGGAGCGGATCGCGGTGTCGACGATGACCTGCGTGTTGTCGGTGTTGGTCATGGGTCAGGCGTCCTTGTACTCGGTGGAGGTGTCGGCCATGCGGAACTCGGTGGTGCCGTCGGTGGTGCGGTACACGCCCGCGGACATCTGGCGGGGGTCCTCTCGGACGGGCTGGCCGTCGGCGTTGAGGAAGTAGAGGGACTTGACCGGGGTCGGCTTGGGGGCCTTGACGGTGGACTCGATGCCGATCGGGAGGGGCGCGGACTCGACGCCGTTGGCGGGCGGGTCGACGACGATGGTGATGGTCATGGAGCCCTTCTTGCCGTGGGCGCGGACGGAGTCGAGGAGGGTGTGGAACTCGCTGCTCAGTTCTTCGTCGGTGCGGCCGTTGAGGTGGCTGCCGAGGAAGGCGGCGACGGGGGCCTGCTGGATTTCGCCGGTGTCGTGCTGGACGGTCATCGGGAGGTGGTGCCTTTCTGGTTGGTGGTGCTGGTGTGGTTTGTGGGGGTTGGGCCCGCCCCGGGGGGTTGAGGGGGAAGCGGGGCGGGCCCGGGTGGCGGCCGTGGGGGTCGGCCGCCGGTCAGGCGGCTTGGGCATGGCTCCTGGAGCGGCAGATGTGCGCGTCCCGGATCGTGGCCACGAACTTCGCGACCTTGAGCGGGCCGTGGACGGGACCTTCGACGGCCTGGCAGTGCAGGCACTCGTAGCGGGCGCGGGGCTGCTCGACCCAGCGGATCTGGCCGGCGCGGTCGCCGGAGCGGATCTCGTAGCCTTCCCCGCAGTCGACGAACAGGACGGAGTCGATTCGGCGGGCCGTCATGCCGATGCCCCTTCGAAGAGTCCGAGCTGGCCGACCGGCGCCGGCCGTGCCCGCCGTGCGGCCGGCGCATGGACCGCGGGGACTGACTGCTTGAGAAGCGTCGTGACGGGTCCGCTACGACGCCCCTCGTGCGTGCACTGGCAGAGCAGGCGGCACGGCCGCTGCGTCGGCAGGTACAGGACGCTGGCGAGGGACTTCCTGTGCTGAAGGCCGCCCTTGTAGAAGCTCCAGGCGGTGTAGCGGGAGCCGTAGACGAAGGCGACCGCCACGTCCTCGGCCGGGACGCCGTCGGGGGTGAGGCAGTAGTTGCAGTTGCCCTTCTCGCATTCGCAGAGCCACTCACACGAACAGACCTGCTCATGCTGGTACTCGGTGCGGATCAGGTCTGAGGGCCAGGCGTAATCGCGCACCCAGGCAGCTTGGTCAGGGGTCATCGGGCCGTCACCGCCTCGCAGTCGGGCCACTGCACGCCGGCCAGCTCCGCAGCGGGCTCGACGTGCTTCCACGTCCGCCCCGCCCTGATCAGCCACACCGCGGACTGCGTGACGCCGAAAGCGTCTGCCACGGCATACGTCGACTCGCCCTCGGTCAACCGCAGCTTGATCTGTGCCACCGCTGCCTCATCGAGCTTCGCGGTTCCGTTCGCCGAACCCCTCAGGGCAACATGTCGCCCCTTCTGGTCACGGTCGGCGTTGTTGTCCGCGATAGTGCCGAGGAACAGGTGAGCGACGTTGACGCAGCGCGGCCGGTCACAGCGGTGGAGCACGTACAGGTTGGCGGGCACAGGCCCATTGGCCAGCTCCCACGCCGCGCGGTGCACTCCGATGTACTGACCGTCGCGGTAGATCGTGACGTGACCGCTCCGCGTCTTGCGCTTCGACTGGTACATCAAGCAGCCGCCATCGAGCACCGTGCGGGCCGCGATCCGCTCGCCAACGGGGATTGGCCGATGGCCGCGGATGCCAGGCGCGTGCGGGTCGCCGTGTCGACGGGCTCGGTGGTAGTGCTTCTGGCAGTAGCCGTTGCCGTAGTGCTTGTTCGAGCAGTCGTTCAGACTGCATCGGCGGATCACTGCGCCACCGCCACGGTCTGCGTGGGCCAGTGAACGCCGTCCAGCGCGCGCCGTTGCTGGGCGGGGAGTTCGAGCAGCGGGTAGCCCAGCCAGTCCAGGCCCATCGCGGCGAACACGGCGGCATCAGCGGCGTCGTACTTGCCGGGGCCCTCGCACCAGATGCCGAGCCTCTCGTTGACGAACGAGCAGACCATGCCTTTGCCGATGCGGGCCCGCTTGTCGCGCGGGTGCTCCTTTGCAGGGTTGGCGACGCCGGTGGTGTAGGTGTAGCGGCTCTGGGGGTTGGCGACGGCGAACGGGATGCCGCGGCGGTGGAGTTCGGTGGTGAGGACCCACCAGAGGCCGGCGAGCTGGTGGACGGCCGAGCCCTTGGCGCCGCGGGCGACGTCTTCGATGACGACGAGGTCGGCGGTCTTGGCGCGGTCGGCGACCTCTCGACGGAGGAAGTCGATGCGGGCGTGTCCGGTGAGGCCGGGGTGGCGGATGGCGTCGGCCCAGTCGGCTCCAGCGATGCCGAGGCTGTTGAGGCTCGCGTCGATGCCGATGACGAGGGGCCGGGGCCCGGCCGCCGTGATGGCGGCCGGAACCTCGGGGCCGAACAGAGTGGGAGCGGCGGTCACTTAGGGCCTCCCGGGGTGGTGTGGCGGCACTCGGTGCACAGCTGGCCCCCGAGCCGCAGCCGGATCTGGAGGGTGGGCCGGTCCTCAGCCGGGCAGTACGCCTCGACCTGGTCCAGCGCCTCCACCGGCCGCACGAGCCCCTCCGTGCCGCCCGCGCGGTGACGGCCGGACGGAGCCGGGCGAACAAGCCGGCGGACGAGCGCGGTTCCGCCGGTCAACGCCGCAGTGAGGAAGGCGGCCCCGAGCGTGATGCGGTCGTTCACCGGAGGACCCCCTTCCGGCCCTCGGCGACAGCCAGGCGGGCCTCCAAGGCGCGGCAGCGCTCCAGGGCGCGGCGCAGGATCAGCGCAGGGTGGGTGGGGCGCAAGGTGCCGCCCTCGATGAGCCGCACGCCCCCGACCTGCTCCCAGGTGGTGTGCGCGGCGACGGCCTTCTCCCACGCCGAGGTGTCCGCGGCGGTGTCGGCGAGGGGCTGCCGCACCTCGTACTGGGCGAGCCGGGCCCGGGCGTCCGCCAGCTCGACGACGAGCCGCGCGTTGAAGTCGCCCGCCTGGGCGAGGAGCTTGGCGAGACGCCGGCGTTCGGTCTCGGCGTCTTCGTGCCGGATCTCGGTGTCGGCGACGCGCTGTTGCAGGGCCGCGATCTTGATGTTGTGGCGGCGGCGGGAGATGAACGGGAGCTTCACGACGCGTCACCCGCCTCACGCTGCGCGGGCACCGGGCGCAGCGGCCACGTCCCATCGATCACCGCGGTCGGGTCGTGCTTCTCGCCCGCCTTCGCCGGGTTCCGCAGCCACGCCTGGTAACTGGAGGCGTTCTCGCGGAACCAGCCGATCTGCCGCTCGTGCAGTTCCTCGGCCGTCACGTCCCGCAGCGAGTTGAAGCGGTTCGTCCGCAGACTGAGCACCCAGTCCGGCCGCCCTCGGTGCGGGGTGTGCGCGATCGCGCCCATCCTGTACGCCGCCCGAGCGGCCTGGAGCGCGTCGTACTCCGCGCCGTGCGCCTGGTCCTCGTCCCAGGGCAGGCCGTACGTCTCGGCGGTGGTCCGCATCTGGTACGGGCCTTGGGTCTCCGAGATCCGCCGACGGAAGGGCGCGGCCTGCTTGTCGAGGACCATCGTGTCGAGGACCTGCGTCAGCGGCTGCCGGACGATCTCTTCGAGGCCGTCGCCGAGGTGGCGGCGGCACTCGCGGTCGAGGAGGTTGAGGTCGTAGCCGCCGATGTTGTGGCCGACGAGCGGGACCGCGCCTTCCACGATCTCGGCAATGGCCTTCGCGATCTCGCCCACGCCCCGTTCAGCGGGCAGGCCCTGCTCGGCGGCGTACTCGTCGGTGATGCCGTGGACCTTGATGGCCTCGGGCTCCATCGGGATGCCGGGGTTGAGGAGCCACGTGCGGGTGTCGGTGGGCAGTCCACCGCCGACGAGGATGAGGGCGCAGGTGACGATGCGGGCGGTCTCGGGGTCCTTGTCGCTGGACTCGAAGTCGAGGGCGGCCATGCGCTGGAGGTGCCAGGGGGCGTTCACTCGGCACCCCCGGCGGCGCGTTCCTTGCCGATCCGCACGACCATCGTGCCGATCTGCTCCTCGTCGCCGACCTCGTTCGTCACCAGGGCCCCCAACTGCCCGGACTGGCGCAGCTCGTAGTGGATCTGGCGCAGCCTCCCGGCGCTGGTCTGCGGGTGCGCGATCTCGTCCAGGTACTGGGCAGCCGACCGCACGGGGGCCTCCCCGCGCTCGATGTACGAGGTGTCCGGGTCCTTGTCGTGGGTGGGGGTCAGACCGCCCGTCAGCAGCAGCACCCGCAAGGCCACCGACTGCGCCTTCGCCGTTCCCTTGTCGGCGGAGTCCAGGGCCTCGCCCTGCGTCTGGCAGGTCAGGGTGTCGCCCTTGGGGCCGACGATGAGCCAGGACACCGTGACGGTGCACTCGCGCATCTTGCTGCCCTTGGAGGTGGTGGTGTCGCGGTACACCGCGTCCACGTGCTGCGGGAAGACGTTCACGCCGTGCCGCAGGGTCACCGGGCCGAAGGTGTTGACGACGGTGTCGACGCCTCGGAAGTTGAAGCGGGTGCCGCCACCGTTGTACTGCTCGCCCTTGGCGATAGCGCGGACGTCCTTGCGGACGCGGAGCCACGCGATGTGGACGGGCACCATCTCGGGGTCGCCGTCGCCGGGCTCGTAGCCGGCCATCGGGTCCGGCGCCGGGGTGAAGTCGTCGGCGGGCGGCGCCTCGGCGAAGGTGCCGGGCTCGGTCTCGGTCAGGGTGCGTCCGGCGGCGGACGCGGCCCGCTCCTGGATCGTGCTCATGCGTTGTGCTCCTCACGGACAGAGCGGGGAATCGAGATCTGGCGATAGGTGCGGTCCTCGACGCAGTCGGCGTACGCCTCCGGCCACCGCTCCGCGAGCCGCTTCGTGTCCGTCCACTCCTTGGACCGCTCGTCGAGCGACACGTACGGCCGGTCGAGGACCGTCGCGGCCTCCGCGCCGCCGAGCCCGGCGAGGATGCGGGCCTTCGCGCCCTTCTTCCGCTTCTCCGCGGCGGTCAGGTCGGCGTGCGCGTCGAGGTAGTCCTCGACGGCCTCCTGCGTGTCGACGTCGCGGGTGAGGTCGACCGTCCCGGCGCGCTCCGGGTGGAGGCGGCCGTACAGGTCGAGGAGGACGTCCGGGTCGGCGTCGTGGGCGAGAACCGGCGGCCGGCGGTCGGTGATCTGCTGCCAGGCCCGTTCGCCTGCGGCCCGCAGGTCGCCGACGAGCTGGGCGTGGTCGGCGACGCGGACCACGAACTGGCGGTAGTCGTTGCCGCCGATGAGGACGGCGGCGTGGACGTGGTCGAAGCCGCAGGTGATGGCTTGCCACAGGGTCTGCACGAGGACGTCGTCCGCGACGCCCCGGCGGAACTGCCCGGCCTTCATCTTGTCGCGGCACTTGATCTCGACGGCGCACTTCTCGCGGCCGTCGGCGAGGGGGCACTCCAGGACGCGGCGGTCGAGGGTGCACATCTCCCACGGGCGGTCGATGTGCGCGACGAGGCCGACGCGGCGGACGACGGAGCGGTTGCGGCGGGCCCACTCGCGGGCGACGGTCTCCTCGAACGCGCGCCCCCAGAGGGCGGGTTCGGAGTCGTCGGACTCCAGGGGGAGTCCGCCGGTCTTGTCGTGCCACACGCTCAGCGCGTTGCCGTAGCGGGAGATGCCGAGGATCGCGGCGATGTCGGAGGAGCCGATGCCGGAGCGGCGGGCGGTGAGCCAGGCGGCGCGGTCGGCGTCGGCGGGGAGGATGAGGCGGCCGGTCGGGGTGACCTTCCGGCCGGCGGCCGGGGCCGTGATGGCCCCGGCGCGCGCGGTCGTCGTCATGCCGTACGCCTCCGCTCCTGCGCAGGCACCGGACGCGGAGCCGCGATCCGGGCGCACGCGTCCCGCAGTTCGCCGACCGCCCGCCCGTACAGCGGGATGACGCCGCCGTCCGCGTACGTGTCGACGAGGTGCTGCATCTGCGTGTCGTACTCGTGGCGGGCAGGCGAGTCAGGGCCCTGATGGAGCGCGGAGCCGAGCAACTCGCCAATCGCGGCCAACTCCTCGCCGACGCCATGCGGGTCCTCGGCGGCCTGGGTGCACAGCTCGGTGAAGAGCGCGCGGATCAGGTAGAGGCTGACGTCGAGCTCGGCGCCCTTGTCGGTGGCGCGGATGCTGATGGGGAACGGTCCGTCGATGCGGTCGCTCACGGGCGGCCGTCCTTCCTGGGGATCTGGCACTCGTGCTGTGCGGCGAGGGCCATGAGGTCGACGAGGGAGTGCGGGCCGACGCCCTGGACAAGGCCCCCGCACGAGCGGTGCCGCAGCTCGGTGGCGGGCCGGTCGGTACCGTCGCTGGCGGTGATCACCGGGGTGAACTCGGCGAGCCGCCACCCGTCGGGCCCGGCGTGCATGCGGCCGGTGGCGTAGCCGTCGCGGTACGCGTGGTCGGCCTCGGTGGGAGTGGCGTCGGCCCGGGGGCTGCTCTTCTCCCGCTCGATCCCGGCCGCCGTACGGCGGAGGCGCTCGACTGCGTCGCCCCGGCCGGGGTCGCACTCGTAGTCCTGCGGCAGTGCGGCGATGGCGTCGGCCGCCCGACGGAGGACCGCGGCCTCGCACTCGGCGGTGTACTGCGCGAGCACCTCGCGGACGAGGGCGTCCGGGGCGGCGCTGTCCGCGTAGTAGGAGAGGAGCGCGTGCTCGACCACGTGGCGGATGTTCATCGCTCAGCCCCCTTCACGACGGCCACCGAGCCGAGGACCCAGAGGGCAAGAGCAGCGAGGGAGAACAGGAAGGTGATCACTCGTCGGCCTCCTCGTCGTACTCCGAGGCGATCTCCAGCGGCGTCACCTCGTACCCGGTCGGCCCCTGCTCGCCGTCGACCGTGGCCACCAGCTCGGCGACACCGTCGTCCGGGTCCGTGACCCAGTCGAAGGCGGCGTCCGGGAGGTCCCGGCGGGCGTGCGTCTCGCAGTGAGCGCGCGCGGCGTCCGGCGTGGTGTAGAAGTCGAGGGGGATCGAGTCCCACTGCGCGCGGTACACCGTCAGCGCGGGCGCCTCGGGCTCGGGCTGGAGGGCCTGCGTCGGCGCGATCACCCGCGTGATGCCGTCCGCCCCGCCGACGAGCCACCGAGCCTCCGACCAAGCGGTCTGCCCGTCCGGCCAGCAGTACACCTCGGTGTCGTGCAGGAGCGCTGCCATCCGCCATCCCGACTGCGTCCGTACCCGCCGGACCCCGAGGTCACCGGGGTCGTGCAGGACCGCCCACCGGGTGCCGTCGTACGCCGGGTCCCGCCGCACGATCAGCGGCGTGTACTCGGGGGGCGGCAGCATCAGCCGGTACTCGGTTGCGGTCCCGGCGAGCGCCTTCAACTCGGCGATCTCCGCGAGCAGCTTCCGCGTCGCCGGGTCCCGCCGCGCGCAGTCCTCCTCGAAGGCGGCCTGCATCTCGTCACGGTTCGCCGGGTTCCGCATCCACTCCTGGATCGCGGCCCAAGCCGCCGTCGAAGCCGAGTTGGAGGCGACGTCGCCGTAGGCGATGTGGCCCTCCACCGCATCCAGCACCTCGGGCCACGCCCAGTCCTTCAAGCGGTGGAACGCATCCTCAGGAAGCAGCCACCAGTTGCGCGCCACCTCGGGGATCTGCACGTACACGCGCGTCTGCTGGCCAGTCGACGCCATGTTGTACGAGTCGAGCGTGATGCGGACGAGGATCGAGTCGCTCATGCTGCACCGCCCGTCTCCGCCAGAGCCGGAATCCCGTGCTCGGCGCGGAACTCGGCGATCCCCGCCTCGCAGCAGACCGGCTCACCATCGACGGAGTGCTCGTCCTGCCGACACTCGGGGTCGGTCGCCTCCTCGGCGGTCAGCACCTCCCAGCGCAACCCGCAGTGCGAGCAGGTGTGGGTCTCGGTGCAGGTGACCGTGACCTCGTCGACCTGCGGGCGGTCCCGCAGCTCGGCGGCGATCTCGTCGCAGCGCTGTCGGTACGCCTCGTCGACGTTCCGACTCATCATGTGGTCGGGCACCGACATGCCGGCCGACAGCTTGCCGAGGCGGCGCGGCAGCACGGCGATCGTGATCGGCCCGGGCGGCGCGATGAACTCGGCAAGGTCGTCGAGCCCGGTCAGCCCGAGGTCGGCGGGGCGGCGGGGCTTGAGAGTGACCATCACACGCCACTCGTCGCGGAGCGTCTTCTTCACGCGGCACCGCCCAGCAACGGCAGCTCCGCGCCGAAGATCTCCTCCAGCTCCATCCGCGTCGACATCACCAGACGCGGGCACTTCTCCGGGTCGACGCCGTCGATCACGTACAGCACCGCACCGTTCCGCGTGTGCCGGGTCGCGCGCCAGATGTTGCCGTTGGGGGCGACCAGGTCGCCGGACACGGGGTCGGTAATCTTGATGGCCACGGTGGCCTCTCTTTCTGTGATGGGTAGGGGCGCCGAGTCGGGGGTCGCCGGGCCTGGCAGTCGGGCGGCCCTTCGGCGCATCAGGGGTCAGGCGCTGGCAGCGAGCTGCTGGCCGTGCTCGGCCATCCAGCCGCGAACCGCGCCCAGGTCGAAGCGGCGACCGCGCGAACCGAAGGGCTCCACGGGCATCCCCGCCTCAATCCACCGGAGGACGGTCCAGTCGGAGACGCCGTAGTACGTCTCCAGCTCCTTCTGGCTGAGAAGCGGGACCAGTCCGGCCGGAAGGCCGACCTGGCGGTCACTCTTCTTCGGCATCAGGGGTTGACCTTTCGATATTCGAAGTCGAATGTGAGGGCATGGCGAAGAGGTCCTGGAGAGGTGCGGTCGTCTCCTCGTGCAGAGCTGCGGCGACAACCCAGGCCGTCCGCAGTTCGCACGCGGTTCGAGCCGTCTTGCCCCTCGCCACCAGCCGGCCGACGGTTGCCGGGCTGACACCCCTGCCGTCCGGATCCACCCGTCGCGTCGCTTCCGCGAGTTGGGGGATGGATAGTCCGGCCCGGGTCATGGCGTCTCTCAGTGGCTGTCCGTCGTCCCTGCGGTGGAGCTTGGGCATAGGTGGACCTCGTGTGGCCGGTTCGCCCCTCGGATGAGGTGCTTCGATATTTCTACTTTAGAAATCGAAGTCTCGTCAAGTCTCGCCGAGTCTCGCCGTGTCACGGCCGGGCGGGGTGGTGCGAAAATCGAATGCACGTTCTATGGTGAGACGGTAGGTAGTGCGACGGCGCGTAGTGGAGAGGTTGCGCGCCGCCAAGTTTTCGCCACGCCTTCTACTTTGGCTTGCAGAAAGTAGAAGGTGAGGGCACCCTTTCCCACGTGGAGACCCCAGCGCCCGACGCCCCCGAGACCTTCGCCCAGGTTCTCGCTGCCCTGAAGGACGAATACGGGGTCAAGGAGCCGGCCATCTCTGAGGCCATCGGGGTGCATGTCTCCACGGTCAACACGTGGGCCCACGGCAGAGCGCTCCCCCGGGCAAAGCACATCCGCGCACTCGCGGGTGCGTACCCCAAGTTCACCGAACTGCGGCTCTTCGCTGCGGCTGGAAAGAGACCGCCTGCCCCGCTTTCCCGCGATGGCAGGGAGGAGCTGTTCGGCGTGTTCGAGCGCCTAACGAAAGAGCAGCAGCAGATGCTGTTGATCCAGGCCAGAGCGGTAGCCGACAGCAATGACCAAAACGGCTGATTGGATGTCAGAAACTCGCATACAACCCTCGATGGCTGGGGCGAGTCTCAGCTAGAAGCGGACTTCGTCACTCCCCGCTACTGAATCTATACAGGGCGGTCGCTTTCCGCTCACTCTCGCGGTACGGTCGAGCGCACGGCCGATGTCCTCCCCCACCGGCACCACACAGCACACGTGTAACCAGGGGGGAATCATGTGCATCCGTGTCCGCTACACGCCTCTCGCCCGGCTCAAAGAGCCCTGGGACGCCGAGCAGAACATCATCACCCTGCCCGCCGAATTGCGACACGAATTCGCCCTCCGAGCACTCCGAGCCGTTCTTTCTCAATTGGCCATCAAACAGCCCGAGTTGGGTGCACGCTGCTGGTGTGGGGAGCCCATCGGGCTACTGCCCCGCATACCCAACCAGCGACAGGACGAGGTGATGCGCCTTGGCGCCTGAGCCCCAGCAGGTCGGCAGCCCCAGGTGTGGCTGCGCAGACTGCTACACCGACTATCCGCCCGTGACATACGGCGAGCGCCCACCGAACTCCGCGTGTGTCGGCCCGTGGAGGGCGCGATACCGCTCCGGCGGAAAGCACCGAAGCAAGACCCTGACCTCCCGCGCGGAAGCGATGGCATTCCTCGCCACCACCCGCAGGGGGCGCAATGCCTCGTAGGGCCACCAACAACCCCCGGCAACTCCGGACCAAAGCATGCGGCTGCATCCTCTGCATGGAGGAATACCCGACCGAGAAGTACGGCGACCGAAAGCGCCGGCGCGACTGTGTCGGCTCCTGGCAGGCCCGCTACAGGGACCCGACCGGAAAGCAGAAGGCGAAGAACTTCGAGAAGAAGGGGGAGGCGGACGACTTTCTTGACGACGTCCGCACTCGCGTACGCCGCCGCACCTACAACGACCCGACGCGCGGCGAGATCACCCTGGAGAAGTGGTGGGACAAGTGGTGGCCGGCGCAGCCGAAGAAGACCATCACCACCACCAACCGAAAGCTCTCCAACTGGAGCGTCCACCTCAAGCCCAAGTGGGGGAAGTGGAAGCTGTGTGACCTGGAGTACCTGGAGCTACAGAACTGGCTCACCAACGACATCAAGGGCTACCACACTCGCAAGAAGGTCCTGGAGCTGCTGAACGCGATGCTGCGGGCGGCGGTCAAGGACGGCAAGCGGATTCCCTACAACCCGGCAGCGGAGATCGAGTTGGAGGCGCCTCCCAAGAAGGACCCGGACGCGGCCCGGCCTCCGACGAGGGAGCAGTGCGCGCTCATCCGTAAGCACTGCGCGGTCTGGTACCGGCCGCTGCTGCGGTTCCTTGAGGAGACAGGGCTCCGCTGGGGTGAGGCGACCGGTCTGCGGTGGGAGTTCGTGGACCTGGAGGCTAAGCACCTCAAGGTAAAGGAGGTGCTCAGTGAGGACAAAGGGACGTTGTTTCGACAGGCCGCGCCGAAGACTGTGGCGGGTTTTCGGACGGTCCCGTTGACTCCGGAGGCCGTCGAGGTTCTGGAGATCATGGCCAAGCGGTTCCGCCCCGTTCTAACCGTCTCGCCGATCGGTGACGGTCGTGACCTCCACTCCGATGAGTTGGTCTTCCGGGGCCCGCTGGGCGGGGTGCTGACGCGGCACAACTTCCGGCGCACGTGGATTCCAGCGATCAAGGCTTCTGGCCTGGCGCGACTCATCGAGAACCCGGAGACAGGCCGCACGGAGTACTGGCCTCGCGTCCACGATCTGAGGCACGTCTTCGCCACCCGTCTCAAGGATCTCGGGGTCCCGGAGAAGGACGTCCAGACCATCATGGGGCACGACCGGGGATCGAAGGTGACGTGGATCTACCAGCATTCCCCGGAGGACGTGGCGGCTCAGGTGCTGAGCAGGATGGTGCCGCAGCAGAAGCGGTCTGTTCGAATGCTCAAGGCTGTTGGATCTTGAGAGTCCACATCGAGTCCACAAACCCCCCTCGGCGAGACTCGGCGAGCCTCGGCGAGACGCGAAATGCTAGGTCAAGCCCCATGTCGGCGACACTCGGCGAGACTCGGATTCGCTCGGCGAGTCTCATGATCGCTTTACGCGATCTCCTAAAGCGGGTGTCGGCAGTTCGAATCTGCCCGGGGGCACAG
>NZ_JBLRVY010000050.1:0-56493 GCF_048159485.1 Streptomyces sp. 4F14 | reverse complement strand
TCTCGCTGGTCAGAGGCACTTTCTGCTTTCCTGACCGCCTGCCGGACAGCCCGCTTCATGAAAGCGCGAGGCTAGGTCAGTCGAGGCCCGTCGCGACAAGGTGTTCCATGAACGCCGCGACGATACGAGGGGGGCGGGTCGCTGACTCTGCTACAACTGGCTCCGTGGATCTGTCCCTCTCGCCGTCCGAGTGCCGTCTCCTGCGCCACCTCGCCTTGGCCGATATGCCCTACAGCGACGAGGACATGACCTCGGCGTCCGTACGGAATCTGGACGAGGAGGCCCTGCGGGACGACGTACCCACGCTCACCTGGCGCGGGATGGTGACGGTCGACGACGGCCGCCTCTCGATCACCCCGCTCGGCGCGGCGGCGTACTACGCGTCCGAGGTCGCGGAGCTGTCGGCACGTCTGGTCGACGTGCACACCCTGGCCGACGAGCTGGAACGCCTGTCCCCCGCTCGCGCCCGCGAGGCGCACGCCATACGTCAACTCGCCCAAGGGGCCTGGTCGTTGGAGCAAGCCATGCGCTCCGCCTCGGAAGATCCCGCCTGATACGGCGCCCGCACCGGCCGTTCGGTCACATGAGCCTGCCCTGCTCCCCCTCCTCGCCGGAGCCCAGGTCCGTCATGCGGTGGCGCGGCTTGCGGGACTTAGGACCGACGGGCAGGACCCCGGCCCGTGTCAGGTCCGATTCGGTGACCACGGGTTCGGTCAGGACGCGCTCCAGAAGATCCCTCTGCACCGGCTCCAGCTCTGTCAACCGGCGGAGCACCGAGAGCAGTTCGATCAGCTCCGTCGACCATTCGGCGGGCCAGGCCTCGGCGTGGACGTCGTCCAGGGGGCTGGTCCGCCTGCTGTTGGGAGCGGCCTTGCGGTAGCCGAACCACTTCTTGACGATGCGCATCCCGCCCACGTCGTACGCCCAGACCTCGGGCGGCACCGGAGCGAACCGTCCGTGGCCCAGGTGTAGCGTCTCTGTCAACTCCGAGTACTCAATCTCGGCCGGCAGCGTCCTGCCGACCGGCTCCTGGTACAGGACGCGGCGCGGATCGCCCTGGGGGTAGCGCACGTCTCCCTCGGGCCTGCCGTCCTCGGGCGACTCGTAGCGCTGGCCGTACGTCATGGTCCAGAGCACTTCGGAGCCCAGCCGGACGGCCTCGTCCCACAACTGCGGATTCCGGGTGAGCGGCAGGCGTACGCCCGGTGTGAGCAGTTCGTCGGTGAATCGCTCGGTGAACCCTGGATGCCCCGTCACCGCCGCCGTGTACGCGGCCAGTTCGTCCACGGTGACCCTCGCGATCCCCAACTGTTCGGCCAGGCAGGCGAGAAGACCCGGTGGCACGTTGGGTGTGCCGTCGGGGTGAAGGACGGGCATGACCTTGCCGCCCCGGCCGTTGAAGTGATGCGTGTCCGGCATCAGCGCCGTGGCGACGACCGCCGGACCCGAGTCGATCTCGTGGGAGGACTGCTGGTTGAGGAACAGTTGGCCCGGCTGGAGCGACTCCCACAGGTCCGGGCGCGGAAAGTCGATGACCCGGTTGTCGGCGATCAGCCACTGACGGTCGAAGCTGCGCATCCCGATTCTCGTCAACTCAGGCTCCAGAGAGGTCTCTTGGCTGATCGTCTCCCTGTGTCCAGGCCGGCCGGGCAAGTGCTGCGTCCTCTTGTCCAGCGTCCGGTCACGCGTCTCCTTGAGCAGTTCGGCCTTCTTGGACGGGTCCCTCTCCGAGATCAGCCGCGCCCAGCGTCGCCGCAGGATGTCCCGGTCCGGGGCGTTCACCCAGGACCGGTTCGCCTTGACGCCCAGGTTCGCCCACGGGAAGAGATCGCTCAGCTCCGGAAACTCCGACCAGCCTGCTCCCGTGGCCGGACGGAACGGCTGGACGTCCTCGGTGTGCGCGTCCTGCCACCCGTCGTCGTCAAGGCGGATGTCCTTGAGCTGACGGTACTTGGCTGCTCGTCTGCCCTCGATCGAGCGGTAGTGGATGCGGGCAGGTCTGTCCGAGTCGTGGTCGGCACG
Organism: Streptomyces sp. 4F14; assembly: GCF_048159485.1. Lineage (NCBI taxonomy): Bacteria > Bacillati > Actinomycetota > Actinomycetes > Kitasatosporales > Streptomycetaceae > Streptomyces > Streptomyces sp. 4F14. The sequence continues at coordinate 54,471 of NZ_JBLRVY010000050.1, read as the reverse complement.
CCGTACGAAGATGCAGATCGCCAGCGGCTGGGCAACGCCCGGGAAGATCCTCGTGGGAACGTCCGGACGGTGGCCCTCCGGCGAGACATCGATGATCCAGCCCTCGTCGCACGTGCGTCGCAGGTAGTCCCGCATACCGCGCCCACCGGGACCGCCGGCAAATGCCGAGGGAGTGATGAAGCAGACCACACCGTGCCGGTCCCGTTCGTGCGCGTCGAAGACCTTCCACGTCGCCCAGCGCCAGAAGTAGAGGTACAGGTTCTTGAGGATGTGCTCGTAGCGGCCGTTGCCCGGCCACTTGAAGTCGTTGATCGGCGGCGCTCCGCGTCCTTCGGCGCCGTTCTCGATCCAGCCGCCGCGTCCTTTGGCCTTGTCGTCGTACGGTGGGTTCCCGATCACCACCGTCACCGGGGTGACGGCCTTCACCTTGTTCGCCCGCTTCCTCGACTCCGAGATCACGTCATAGGTGGAGGCCAGGGTCTCTTCCGCCACATAGGGGTTGTCCAGGGTGTCGGTGACGTAGAGCTGGAGGCCGTCCGCGGGTAACGCCGCTCGGTGCCGTTTCAGCAGGTCGGACGCGCGCAGTTCGGCCACCGCGAAGGGGCCCATCTGAAGCTCGAAGCCGACCAGTCGGCGGGCGAGTCCACTGATGGCGTCCGGTATCGCACCAGGGCCGTCGTGCCGCCCGGTCCACTCGGCCACCTGCTCGATGACCGCGTGGAGGTAGGTTCCGGTCCCCATGGCCGGATCGACGATGCACACGTCGTCGCCGGCGTAGCCGCGTGGCTGGTCCAGACGGGAACGCAGCACGTCCTCGGTCAGCCGCACCATCTCCTCCACCACCTCACGCGGGGTGTAGTACGAGCCGCTCTTCTGCCGCAGCTTCTCGTCGTACACCTCCAGGAACGACTCGTAGAGATGCAGGTACGCATCGCTTCGCCCTCTGCGGATGGAGTCCCACTGCACCGCGTCGATCACCCGGACGAGGAGTTCGAGCGTCACGTCGAAGCTCTTGGTGACGTTGTCGGTGAGCAATTGGAGCGCCTTGCCCATCAAGGCGTGTCCGGAGTCGAGGCGGCGGCCGATCTCGTGCAGTCCGGTACCGGTGAGACGAAGGTTCTCGGTGCGGGCGAGCAGCAGTGCGAACGTGACCGTCTGGGCGTAGCCGTCGGCGAAGGTGGAGTCGTCGGCCGTCGGGAAGAGGAGTTTGCGCCAGTCGCCCATGAGGCCGGTGAACCGGAGATCCTGCGGGCGGGCCCCGTCGGCCGCCGCGCGCCGCTCGGTCTCCAGTTGCTCCAGCACAGCGGCACGCAGCAGCCGGCACAGCGGCGCGATACGCCGCACCAGTACGGGGACCTGGCTGATGTCCTCGGGGTACCAGTGCAGGAAGACCCTCAGCAGAGCCTGGAACGCGTCAGGGGAAACGGGCTTCAAGCCGGCGCCGGCCCGCTCCAGATCGCCTTCGAAAGCGACGGGGTCACCGACCGCCGTCCCGTGGCGGAACAGCCGCCACTCGGTACCGTTCGTGTAGAGCAGGTTCGGCAGGTCGCGCAGCCGCTCCCACTGCTGCTTCTCGCGGCCGGTGAAACGGCTCGGATCGACGGTGTGGCCGGGCGCCTTGATCTCGATGTACCCGATGATCGCGCCATGGACCTCGACCGCGTAGTCGGGGCGCACCCCGAGGTCGGGTAACGGTGTCTCCGCGTGCCACAGGACATCCTGTAATCGGTAGTGCTCACCGGCGGTCTGCAACAACCGCTCCAGTGGTGCGCGGATCGCGAACTCGCGCCAGCCGGGGCCGTGGAGCAGCGCTCCGCTCGACGCGCCGAACACCGACACGGCTTCCGTCAGCCACGCATGCCGAACTTCCTCCACGCCGAGTTCCCCCCCCCCCCCCAGGACTTCCTCTTCGTGATGTTGCCGGAAGTATGGCAGGGAGCCCGGAATCGTAAAAGACACCGCCCGCGGTGCGTACAGAGGCTCACGGGGAGGGACACGGGATGCGGGCCTGGGTGGTACGCGCGGGGGAGAACAGGGAGCGGGAGCGGACGGCGCTGTCGGCAACTGGGCGGGCCAGCTCTACCGCTTCGTCCACGAGATCCAGCCCGGCGACCTGGTCGTCCTCCCCCTGCGGTCCGGGCTCGTGGCGGTCGGCAGGGGGACGGGCCCCTACGAGTACCGCTCCGGCGCCGCCGCCGAGACGCGTCATGTCCGGCGGGTGGAGTGGATCGTCAGGGACATCGACCGGAAGGCGATCCAGTCCGACCTTGTGGACAGCATGGGCTCCCTGCTCACCGTCTTCGAGCTGACCAGGTTCGCAGCGGCGGACCGGGTCGCGCTGCTCGCCGACGGCCGGCCGGACCCGGGGCGTCCCGATGCCGACGAGTTCGCCGCCACCCTCACCGAACCCGCGAAGCTGTACGAGGAGGTGCGCCGACGTGGTACCGACCAGCCGGTGACCCTGTCCATCCGGGACTTCCTCGCGATCTGGGGAGCGCAGCGCCGGTATCCGGCGGTCATCGACCAGATCGAGAGCGACCTGGAGTCCGGGGGCCTGGTCACGGTCCCGCCGTTCACCGAAGGCACCTTGGACAGCCAGATCACGGTCCTGGCAGGGGGGTGGGAGCCCGACGAGTCGGGAACCAGCTTCTTCGGCAGGGTCCACGTCGGCACGAACACGCTCGCCGGACAGGTCGTGGGCCACCCGACGGACGAGGACACGGAGCCGCCCGCCGTCGCCTACCTGGTCAGCAACCTCGACTCGGCGAACCGCATGCCCGAGTGCGTGCGGGCAAGCGACAGCCTCGACAGCGCGACCACCCTCATGGTCCTGCGCAACTTCAGCCAGCTCCCCGTCCTCGACGCGGACGGCCGGCTGAGCGGCGTCGTCAGCTGGGAGTCGATCGGGAAGGCGCGGATGGCCAATCGGACGCCCGATCTGCGCGCGGCGACGGTCCGCGGTCAGGAGGCCGACCGCTCCGACGACCTGCTCAACTGGGTCGAGACCATCCAGCAGTCCGGCTACGTCGTCGTACGCGACCACGACCACAAGGTCTGCGGGCTGATCACCGCGGCCGACCTGACCGTGCAGTTCGGCACCCGGATACGGCCCCTGGTCCTGCTGGAGGAGATCGAGCAGCGGCTGCGGCGCATGGTCGACCGGTGCATCCCGCTCGACCGGATCAGGGCGATCGTCCCGGGCCGGCGGGCCGCCCGGGTGCACTCGGCGGCCGACCTCACCCTCGGGGACTACAGGTACCTGTTCCTCGAACCCGAGAACTGGACCGCTCTCGGCTGGATTGTCGACCAGCAGTACTTCCTGGCGGCTCTGGAGGAGTGCCGGAACTTCCGCAACGCCGTGATGCACTTCAGCCCGGACCCGATCACCGAGGACCAACTGGTCCCCGCACAGGGCCTGCTCGACCTGCTGCGGTCGATGGATCCGCAGGTCTGAGCCGGCGCGTCAGTCCTGCGCGAGGTCCTCCAGCAGCAGCTCCAGCGCTGCCTCCTCGTGCAGGGCGACCCCCAGCGCTTCCATCGCCGGCGCCAGTTCGGGATCCCAGTCGGCCTCCACACGAGGGCCCGCCAGGGCGAGCGCCGGAATGTCCCGTAGCTTCGTACGCATCGCGAGGTACTCGTAGTCCTCGGCCCGCATCCGCCACGGCCGTGCGTCGTACCGGCCCATGATCCGGTTGGCGAGAGTGATGCCGGGCCAGTCGAAGTCGCCGTGGTAGACGAAGGTGCAGCCGGCCTCCGCGAGGGTGTCGAGGAGGGTGAGGACCACGGTCGCCGCGCTGCCCGAGGTGCAGACCAGGGGAGTCGTACGGGCGGAGTCGGCGGCGGCTTCCACGACGCGGGGGTTCTCGCAGACGTGGACGCGGGCGTCCTGGAGCAACGACAGCTGGAGTATGCGCAGTTCACGCAGTGTCAGATGAGTTTCCAGGTGGTGCGCCGATCGCTCGCGCAGGGCCGCTTCCTGCCAGGTGGCCCCGGTCGGGCGCAGGCCGTACGTCAGGACCGTGCTGGAGACCTCGTCGGGGGTGACCCCGGCGGTGCGCCACAGGGCGCGGCGGCCGGGGGCGTCGGCCGGGAAGCCGGTGTCGTACGCGAGAGCTATCCCGCGCAGGACGAGGCGGGCGAGCGGGGTGTCGTCGTCCAGGCCGTGGGCCGAGCCGGTCGTGAGGGTGGCCAGGTCGCCACGGCCCCACGAGGCCGGGGCCGGGAACAGGTGCGCGAGGGTCCGGATCGCCTGGAGGACGGTGGAGGGTGTGCCGGTGCGGTGGGTCTCCGCCAGCCAGTCGTGGGCCCAGGGCAGGTCGGCGAGGGAGGTCGCGGCGAGAGCCGACTCCGCCTCCGTCCGCTGCCGGGCGCGTTCCGCCGACGCATCGTCACGGGCCGCCCTGCGGTCCACCAGAGGCGGGCCGAGGACGGTCAGCGTCGCCGCCAGGCCCCTGCCGACGGCGCTGGTGCGCAGGCGCGTGTCGAGGTCCGGCAGGCGGATCACCGCTGTGGCGCCGGTGATGGGCCTCGCCAGGAGGAGGGAGAGGGTCTCGCGTTCCCCCGCGTCGAGGTTCTGGAGGCGGATCGTGCCGGTCGGCTGGAGGGCGTTGCGTTCGAGGCGAGTGCGGGCGGTCGTCCAGAGGCGGGCCAGGCCGGGACGGGTGAGGAACTCCCGGGTGCCGGCGTTCAGGGGTGCGTCGTCCGTCATACCGAGACCAGCCTCCGCTGTCGCCCGTTCCATGTGTAGTGCAGCGTCGCCACACCCCGGACATGCGGATCGCGCAGGCACTCGTAGATGTGCAGGGACGGCACGTCGGGCCAGTTCCCCATGAGGCGTTCGCTGGTGAGGACGAAGTCGAGGTCCAGGTCGACGAGGATGCGGCCGAGACGTGCGTGGGTGGGCTCGTCGACCTTGGCGAAGGCGTCGTCCAGCAGGATCAGCCGGGGCGCGTGCGGCGCGGACTCCGCGAGGCTGGTGAAGTGGGCCGCCGCGGCGGCGAAGAGGACCAGGTAGGACAGGACGCGCTGTTCTCCCTGGCTCAGGCCGGTACGGCCGGAGAGGCGGCGGCGACTGGTCGGGGCCGCGTCGTCCACGACCCAAGGGACGAACGTGAACCAGTCCCGGTAGTCGAGCGCGCTGCGCAGGTGAGCCCCGTAGCCCGCGGCGGGGTCGGCGCGGCGGGCGTCCTCGATGCGGCGCTGGAGGACGTCCCTCAGCCGCTCCGACTGCTCGGCGGTGCGCAGGGCGGCGGGGCTGCGCAGGAGGTCGACGGCCGCCTTGACGTCCGCCTCGACGCCCTCGGCGAGCTTCCAGTCGAGCGTGACGCCCAGGCCGTGCGACGTACGGACCGTGTCGAGCGTGGAGTTGAGGGCGGCGACGAGCGTGCCGGCGGCGAGGACCTGGGTGGAGAGGTGGTCGCCGAGCTCGCCGGTCAGGAAGCGCTGGAAGACGTCGCGTTCACGGTCGGTGAGGCGGCCCCGCGCGGCGTCGGCCTCGGCGGCGATGCGCAGGCCGACACCGGCGACGTCGTGCGGGCCGTTGTCGTCGACGAGGCGGCAGAGCTTGATGCCGTCGTACTCCTCGATCGTCGCGTCATACCCTCCGGAGAGCTGGTCCCGCAGCACGGTGTACTGCTTGTGGAACGTGTTGTCCGGGACGTCGTGGGCCTTGGCGTCCAGCTGGTCGCGGACGGCGTCGACGAGGCGGCGGAGAGCCTTGACCCGTTCCCTGGGCTCGGCGTGCACCGGGTCCGGAATCCTCGTCCGGTCCGCGCTCTGTGCCAACCCCGCGCCTTCCAGCACACCCGGCAGCGACAGCGTCGTACGCAGCCGCCGTCCGCTGGTCAGTACCTTGCTCTCCTGGGTGGCCAGCACCCTGTGCTGCTCCGCCGCCGTCTCCTCCGCGCGCACCCGCTCGTCGTGCACGCCCTCCTTGTCCCCCCGCGCACGCGGGAGTTGGCGCTGTACGTCGTCCAGGCGGCGCTGCCCGCCGGCCTCCCGGTCGAGGATCTCCTGTTCTGTGGCGCCGAGTGCCTCCTCCAGGGTTCGGACGGTGTGCCGGGCGGCCTCCAGACGGTTCAGGGACTCGCCGTAGTCGGACTCGGCGTCCTCTCGGGCCGACTTCGCGCTCTCGTATTCGGCCCGGCTGCCGCGCTGGGTCTCGGCCGTTGCCGTGAGCGTACGTATCCGCTTGCGCAGCAGGTCGGTGCCCCGGCCCAGGCGGTCGAGGGCGAGGCGGACCGTGTCGAGGGCGGCGGGCTCCGCGGGGAGGCCGTGCGCGCTCGCCGTCGCCTCGGCCTCCCGGCGTACGGTGACCGCGCGGGCCCGTGCCTCGTCCGCCTTCCGGGCGGCGGCCGACACCTGCCCGGCAAGGGACTCGGCCGTACGCCCGGCCTCCTCGGCACGGGCCCAGGCGTCGGTCAGCCCGCGCGGCGACGGCGGGCGGCGGACGATGCCGTCGACCTGGTCGCGCTGCTCGCGCAGCTCACTCAGCGCCTGCTCCCGTGCCGCCGACTCGCCTCGTACAGAGGCGATGTGGGCAGTGAGCTCGGCCAACGCCCGCCGCCGGGTCTCCGCGCGGACCTCAGCGCCGACGTACTCCGCGGACGGCTTGGCATGCCGGCCGTGGGCGATCCCGAGCCGCCAGGAACCGTCGGTTCCGATGACGGTGTGCGCGGCGCCCTCCGCGTCGCCCGCTGGAACGCCCGCCAGCGCCACAGCCGCCAGCACCCGGCTCACCCGCTCGACCGTCACCCCGCTCTCCGCCGCCGCGACCGGGCGCAGTACCCGGCTCAGCGCCGGTCCGGCGACCGGCGGACCGGGGGCCAGGAACGTGTCCCGGGTGGCCGGGTCCAGGACGGTGCCGTCCGCCCGGACCCACGCGTCGAGCAGACCGCTCGCCTCCAGTGCCGCTTCCAGCCCGGCCCGCTCCCCCGGCGTCAGGCCGTCGGCGAAGTCCACCAGCCGGTAGAGGGGCGCTCCGGTGCCGGGCGGGCGTGCGGCGGCTCGATGCGGCGGGGGCGCCGGCTCCGGGTCGGTACGACGCTCCCACTCCGCGTGTTCGCGACGGAGCCGGTCGTGGGTGCCGGTCAGTTCCCGGACGGCGACGGCCAGCGCGAGCTGTCGCCCGCCCGTCTCCTCCAGCCAGGGCGCGACGCCGGCCCGTACCGCCTCGGCCACCTCCTCGGGGACCTGCGCCGACAGCGGCCCGTCGGCCGGGTCATGGGCGGGTACGACGTCCAGGGGGACGCCGGTGAGGGCACGCAGCCGCTCGGACCAGACCTCCGCTTCGGCGGCGTACGCCTCCGACTCCCGGGCCGTCTCCGCGCGACGCAGCCCGACCCGGCCCCGGGCACTCTCCGCCTGCGCCTCCAGTTGTTCGCGGGCGGCGTCCGCGTCCTGCGCCTCCTGCCGGGCCCGGTCGGCTCGCCGGACGAGGCCGGTCAGTTCGGTGACCGTCCGTGACCGGTTCCTGATCACCGGCCGTACGGCGTCGAGCCGGGTGTCCCAGACCGCCAGCGCCGCCGTGCACGCGTCGGTGTCGACGGCCGTCACCGCGTCGTGCCGGACGAGGTGCAAGTCGCCGTCCGGAGAGGTCAGTTGGGCCGTATCGGCGGGGGCGAGCGGTACGACCGGGAGGGCGAAGGGGTCCCCCAGGTGTGCGGGGTCGAGACCCGAACGCTCCGCCTCCTTCACCGACTCACCGTGTGCCGTGCCGAGTTCGACCAGTTCTTCGCCGAACTGCCGCGCCTCCGTGCCCAGTCGACGGCCTGCGGCGTCCTGGTTGCGGTGGGTCTGGCGCAGCGACTTGAAGGCGGTGGCAGCCGTGCCGTGCAGCGCCTTGACCGTGGTCCGGCGCTCGCCGAGTTCCTTGAGGCTGCGGTATCCGGTGCTCGCGCGCAGCGCCTCAAGGTCCGTCTCGATCTCGGCCTTCTCCTCGTCGAGGGCCTCGACGCGCGCCGTCAGTTCGTCCTCCTGACCGCGGAGCGCCTCCACCTTCCGGCCCGCGTCCCCGGCCGCCTTGCGGCAGTCCGCGAGCCCGCCCAGTTCGGTGCCCGTCTCCTCGGCCCGCCTGCGCAGGACGCCGTGCAGATAGCCCCGGTAGCCGGTGAGGAACGTGCGCAACGCCAGGTCGGTGCGTTCGAGGCGGCCGAGGTCGGCCCGTACGGTGTCGAGGTCGTCGAGGTTGCGGGCGACCTTCTCCACGACTTCCTCGTCGAGCGCGGGCAGGGTCTCGGCGAGGACGGAGACCAGGCCGCCGGAGTCGATGCGGTCGCCGATCGTGGGGCGGCGCAGACGGTGCAGGAGATGAAGCACGTTGCGGTAGCGGGCCGTGTCGGTCAGGCCGAACAGCTCACGGGCGACGCGAGCCCGGTGCTCCACCGCCCGGTCGGTGATGTTGTCCGCGCCGACGGTCGCTCTGAGCTGGTCGAGAGGGAGCGGTTGGCCGGCCGGGGCCAGGTGCAGGTCGTGGCCGACTCTGCGGTCGGTCACGAAGAAGAAGGGTTTCGCCGTGCTGGTCGAACGCGAGGCACGGACCGCCGCACCGAGCGTGAGGTGCTGTTCGTTCCCGTTCTCGTCGGTCCGCGCGAATTCCAGCCACAGGTAGCCGAGGCGGTTGGTCTGCTCGAAGCCGTCGAGCATCAGCCACAGGAGGGTGGTGCGGCCGGTTCCCGTGGCGTCCAGGGCACGAGCGTCGCCGTCCAGCAGGTACGGCAGCAGCATCTCCAGCGCCTTCGACTTGCCCGCGCCGTTCTTGCCCCGCAGCAGCAGGCGTCCCTCGCCGAAGGCGAACTCCTGCTCGTCGTACTGCCAGACGTTGCGGATGCCGGCGCGGTGGAGGCGGTAGCGGTGGGGGGATACCGGGCCGGGGGTCATCGGGGTGGCTCCTGGAGAGTGTCGAGCGGGGCGGAGGGCCGGCGGGGTTTCACCGCCACCGTCGTCGCGTACCGGGCGGAGGCGGCCAGCAGGACCCAGCCGGCCGTTCCGTTCCCGCCGCGCGCTCCGGTGACGTCGGTGACGGACCGGCCGTCGGCGGAAGCCTCCTCGTACCCCTCGGGTATCCCGTGGCCGTCGGCGCGGACAGGGCCCGCGCGGGCGACGAGGCGCATGCGGGTGAGGTGGTCGAGGACGGCGGCGAGGAAGCCGGGGCGGTCCTCCAGGAGGCCGCGTTGCCAGGTGCCGCGCCTGCCGTACTCCTCGATCAGGCCGTCGAGGAGTACGGGCAGCAGGACGTCCGGTATGGGGACGCCGATGGCGAGGCGGCCGGGGTTCTCGGGGCGCAGCCGGTCGACGAGCCGTTCCACCAGCAGCAGCGCGGCCTGGGCGACCGTGCCGGTGCCGGGCAGGTGGAGGTCGGTGAGTTCGGCGTCCGGGTCGATCAGCGCGATGCCCTCGGCGCGGATCTCGGCCTCCAGACCGAGGAGTTCGGAGAACGCCTGGGACTCACGGCGCTGGCGGGTGCGCAGCCATTCACGCTCGGCGTCCGTGAGGTCGTCGAGATGGACGACCGGCGTCTCGACCAGGCGTCGGCGGACGTAGGTGCGCGGTCCTCCGAAGCCCGGGTCGGCCGCACGGCGTACGAGGTCCGCGCCGTCGCGGCTGCGGGTGAGCGGGCCCGCGACTACGGCCCGCGCGATGTCCCGGTCGACGGTCAGAAGCGCCTCGCCCCCGCCTTCCTCGGCGACCGCCGAGACATGGCCCTCGGTCTCGGACAGGACGCCCCAGTCGACGAGTTGCCGTAGCGCGGCAGCGAGCGTGCGGCGTTCGGTCTGCCGTCCGCTGTCGGTGATCTCCAGGCCGGCGTCGACGGCCGCGCTCTTCAGACCGTCGACGAGTTGCGAGAGGAGCAACTGTTCCGGGGCGGTGACCAGGACGGAGAGCGCGAGGGTCAGATAGGCGTACGTCCGCGGCGTGAACGGCGTCCCGGTCGACGGGCGTTCGAGGCGGTGGCCGGAGCCGGGGCCCAGACCCGCCTTGAACAGGCGGGCGTAACCGGCCTCGACCAGCAGGCGGTAGCCGAAGACCTGCTGGAATCGCTGGGCGAGCCAGTCGGCGTGCTTGCGGACCAGCGGGAAGGTGTCGCGGTGCGGGCCAGTGGCGGTGATCAGAGGGTGGGCCAGCAGCAGCCGGGCGGCGGCACGGCGTTCGGCGGCGAGTGCGACGTCGTGGGTGGAGGGCAGGGCCATCAGGCGGTCGCCTCGCTCGGGAGGGAAACGGATGCGGGCGGGTCGATGCTCTCGACGGTCAGCGCGAGGTCGTCGGCCGTCAGGTCGCCGTCGACGGACCGCAGGACGGTGTGCCGGCCCGGAGTGCGCCACATGGTCAGCCGGATACCCAGGTCCACGTCGCTCGCCCGCGCGCCGTCGAGGTCGAAGCCGGTCGCCGACCGGTGCAGCCGGGCCTGTCCCAGCGCGGCGGTGAGGAGTTCCAGCAGCAGGCGCAGGGCGGGGGCGCTGAGCCGTACCTGATCGAAACGGCCGGAGGCGCTGCGCAGTTCGTCGGCCGCCGCCCGCCGCGCCTCGGCCTCCTCACGGGCCTGTTCCATCAGGAGACGCTTCTGCTCGGTGTGGTCCTCGGCCGCCGCCGAACGTCCGCGCGGAGCCCTGCTGCCGCGCTCGCGCAGCGCGACCGGTACCTCCACCGCCGGGCCGGTCCACCAGCTGACGTACGCGGGGACCGTCCGGTCCGGGTCCGGCGCCACGCCCAGGTGCCGTGCGCCGTACAGCCCGAAGGCGGCGACGGCGATGTCGTGCGCCTCCTGCGGCTCGGCGGCGTCGAACCAGGCGGCGAGCCGGAGCAGGTCCTTGCGGCGGGACATCTCGCCGGAGGCCGAGCGCAGCATCCGCTTGGCGTTGGCCAGCAGGGACTGGAGCGCCCGCAGCGTGGCGTCACGCAGCTGGTCGACCTGACTGCCGTGGCCGCCGCTGTCGGTGAACCAGTCGCGCAGTCCCTCCCAGTCGGCCAGGTCCCGCCCGCGGCTGCGCTGCACCCGGGTCTCGGGCAGCGCGTCGGCGAGGGTGGCGATGCCGGTGGCATGCGTGTCGATGCGGGCGAGGAGCGCGGGCAGGTACGGCCGGACCGCGGTGAGGTGCGCGGAGATGCGCGGGGCGCGCAGGGAGACGTCCTCGGTGATCGCCTCGACGTAGTCGAGCAGCAGTTCCTTGAACCCCTGGTACTCGGCGCCGTCCAGGTCGTACCGCGCCAGAACTTGACCCAGGTAGGCGTAGAAGTCCCGCACGGATTCGGCGAATTCGGCGAACTGGACGAACAGGGTGCTGATCCGCTCCCACGCCTGCTGCGGATCGGCGCCGCCGGGAGCGGAGGCCAGGGCGACGATCTCGCTCAGTCCCCGGTCGACGAGCGCGAGCAGTTCACTGCTGACCTCTCGCGCGGCGTCCGCCCCCGCCAGGACCTCATCGGCGTCCCGCTGGACGCGCTCGCCCAGCTTGGAGAGCTGGTAGCGGGAGCGGGAGCGCTGGTAGTCGGCGATGCTGGTCGCCTTGACGGTGTGGGTGCTGCGGAGGAGGTTCCCCCAGCCCGCCAGCTTCTCCAGCCGGGCCGCCAGCGTCTCGGCGTCCAGCTCGCGGTCCAGCTTCGCCAGCACGTCCGGCACCGCGAGGTCCGCGAGCAGCGTTCCGCAGAACACCCGCATCACCGCGATGTACTCCAGGCGTTCGGGCGCGGTGAGGTAGGCGTACACACTGAGCCGCTCCCCCGCCCGGGACAAGTCGTTCCCCTCCATACCGACGAGAGTACGGACCGCCACCGACAGTGCGCCGCCGGTGTTCACGGAACGTCCCGAACGAGGCCGTCCACGAACAGCGGCCACAACGGGAACCCGCAGGTGGAAGCAGGATGCTCCCTGGTACGGGAAAGGGCTACGATCAGACCATAAGGCCAGGTCAGAGCCGTAAAAGCAGACGAGCCGGGCCGTACGCCGGGTTCTGTTTCCCCGGGGTCCTCGCGGGCCCCGGGGCGACGGCCATCCATCTAGGGCCGACGTTGCCGTCGGCCTCGTGCGGTCTACCCGCGGACTCGGGCGGGCAGCCCTCGGACGTCCGCGCAGTCGCGCCCTTTTTCTGTCCCAGAAAAGGGTGCTCCCTTTTGACCTTGCTCCGGGTGGGGTTTACCTAGCTGCCCAGGTCACCCTGGGCACTGGTGGTCTCTTACACCACCGTTTCACCCTTACCCGGTGCCGAAGCGCCGGGCGGTCTGTTTTCTGTGGCACTGTCCCGCGGGTCACCCCGGGTGGCCGTTAGCCATCACCCTGCCCTGTGGAGCCCGGACGTTCCTCGGGGCCCCCAGAGGGGACCACGCGGCCGTCCGCCCGGCTCGTCTGCCGTGTCGACCATGGTACCGGCCGTGCGTCACGCTTCGGTCCGGCGGCCGTGGCCAGCACGGAGCCCGCGAGGATGAGGGCGAAGGCCGCGCCGACGCCCAGGGTGAGCCGCTCGTCGAGGAAGAGCGCGCCGGCGGCGACGGCGACCGCCGGGTTGACGTACGTGATGACCGTCGAGCGCGTCGGGCCGATCTCCTTGATCAGCTCCAGGAAGGCGACGAAGGCGATCGCCGTGCAGATCACGCCGAGACCCGCGAGGGAGGCGAGGACGGTCGCCGAGGGGAGTTCGGAGGGCCAGGTCGCCGCCGCGAAGGGCGCGTACACGAGGGCCGCGAAGGCGAGGCAGGCCGCCGTGAGGTGGAGGGAGGGTACGTCCTTGAGGTGGCGGGCGGCGATCAGGGGCGCGGTCGCGTAGCCGACGACCGTGACCAGCACCTCCGCGAGGGAGCGCGCGTCCCCGCCGGTGAGGTGCGGGACGGTCAGGACGCCCACGCCCGCGAGGCCCAGCGCGAGGCCCGTGATCCGCCGTACGCCCAGGCGTTCCGTGTCGCCGAAGAACCTCGCGAGGACGACGCCGACGATCGGGACGCCCGCGATGAGCAGGCCGGCCGTCGAGCTGGACAGGTGTCGTTCGGCGTCCGTGAGCGTGAACCAGGGGCCGACGATCTCGATGCACGCGAACGCCAGCATGGGCAGCCAGTGCGCGCGCACCACGCGCGGGAGGCCGCCCTGACGGAGCGCGAACGGCAGCAGCAGGACGGCGCCGAGGGCGCAGCGCGTGAACACCACCATGGTCGGCGAGAGGTCCTCCACCGCCACCTTGATCATCAGGTAGGGGATGCCCCAGACCACTCCCATCAGGGAGAACAGGAACCAGCCGCGTGCAGTCATGTGCCGAGTCTCAGCTCCTTCCCCACCGGTCGTCTTGAACGCTGTTGCGGTACGCCGCCGGGGTGACCCCGAGGACGCGCCGGAACCAGCGCGTGAGGTGCGCCTGATCCGCGAACCCGACGAGCGCCGCGGCCTCGGCGGGGCGCACTCCGGCGTCCAGCAGGCCCCGCGCGCGGTGCACCCGGTGCTGGGCGAGCCAGGCGTACGGCGGCAGGCCCATCGTCGTCCGGAACGCGCGCAGGAGCTGGTACCGGGACAGTCCGAGGTCCGCGGCGAGCGTGGACAGGGGCGGGGGCGCGAGGAGTTCGTCGGCGAGCCGGTCGCGCACCGTGCCCGCGAGGGCGGCGGCTCCGGGGACGCGGTCGTCCGTGGGGCGCGCGGTGGAGTGGCGGCGGGCCAGGGCGGTGAGCAGCCAGGGGACGGTGGACTCGGTCCGCAGGGGGTCGGGGTGGGCGCTGAGTTCGGCGTACTCACGGCTCAGGGCGGCGGACAGCTCCGGGTCGTCGATCAGAGGCTCGCGGAAGTGCGGTACGCCGCCGAGGGTGCCCTCGGTGAGGAGGCCCGGTTCGGCGTAGACGGCGCGGTAGGCGTAGCTGGCGGTGGTGTTGCCGGGGCCTCCGGTGTGGGTCTCGCCGGGGGCCAGGACGACGATCGCGCCGGGGCCGGTGCGGATGTGGCCGCCGCGGTAGGCGATGACGCTCGCCGAGTCGGGGGCGCACACGCCGATCGTGAACTCGTCGTGCGCGTGCGGGGCGTAGACGTGTTTCTCGAACCGCGCGGTCAGCAGGTCGAGCCGCGGCCCGCCGTCGCCGAGCCGTGCCCTGGTCCAGGTCGCTCGCTCGCCCATGTGGTGTCCCCCGTTCTCGCTTTCTCCGGTGCGGCAACTCCTGTGGCGCGTTCTCGTATTCCGGGTGCTGTGCGGGTCAGCTCTCGACGGCGGCCTCCAGTGCGGCTTCCAGTGCGGTGAAGGCCCGGTGCAGGCGCGCGCGGTGGTCGTCGGTGACGGCGGAGGCGGGGTCGCCGGCCATCAGGCGGCGCATGGAGGCGACGCACACCGTGCGGTACGCGGCGACCGTGAGGGCGGCGGCGAAGTGCGAGTCGGGGTAGTCGGGGGCGGTCTCGGCGAGGGCCGTGGCGAGGGCCGACTCCACTTCCTCGATGCCCTCGCGGGCGCGGGCGCGCAGGGCCGGGGAGTCGGCGACGACCTGCCAGAAGGGCGGGAAGTCGTCGTCCACGGCGGAGAGGGGGTGGTGGTTCTCCAGGAGGGTGAGGGCCAGGTCGCGCAGGGCGGCCAGGGGGGTGGTGTCCGGGGCGCGGTCGCGGACGGCCGCGGTGAAGGTCTCGACGGCTTCGGGGATGCGGTCGAGGAAGAGGTCCTCCTTGCGCGGGAAGTAGTTGAAGACGGTCATCGCGGAGACGTCGGCGGCGCGGGCCACCTCCGCGACCGTGACCTCGTCGAAGCCGCGCGCCACGAACAGGCCCGTCGCGACGTCCGAGATCCGCTGCCGCGTCGCCCGCTTCTTGCGTTCGCGCAGCGACAGCTCGATGTGCCGTTCGAGGCCGGTCGGGGTGCCGGGCTCGGGGCCGGTCTCGGAGTTCGCAAAGTCCATGCAAAAAACTATAGCGCAAACAAACTTTGAGTCGCTACATTATTCGCATGACGGATTTCGACGTAGTGATCGCCGGGGCCGGTCCGACCGGCCTGCTGCTGGCCTGCGAGCTGCGGCTCGGAGGTGTGGAGGTGCTGGTCGCGGAGCGGCTGACGGAGGTGGACGAGACGGTCAAGGCGATGTCGGTCAACACCCCCTCCGCCACCGCCCTGGACCGCCGGGGCTTCTTCCCCACCCTCGCCGCGATCCAGGAGCGGGCGATGGAGCGGTTCCGCCGCTTCCGTGCGGAGCGGGGCGAGGATCTCTCCCAACCCCCCAAGTTCGCCGGTCACTTCGCGGGCATCCCCCTCGACGCCGCCTACCTGGACCCCGACGACCCCGCGTGGGCGGACACGGGCCGCGCGGACCAGGTGGGCCTGATCCCGCAGGCCGAGCTGGAGCGGGTGCTTGCCGCGCGGGCGCGGGAGCTGGGGGTCGCGATACGGAGGGGGGTGGAGGTGACGGGGTTCGAGGAGGACGGGGACGGGGTGACGGTCCGGTTGGCCGGGGCGCGCGCGGGAGGGGGGTACGACGTGTCCGGTGCCGGGGGCGCTGAGGCCGAGGCCGGTGCCGTCGAGGCCGGTGAGGGCGGTGTCGTCCGCGCCGGCTGGCTCGTCGGGTGCGACGGCGGGCGCAGCACCGTCCGCAAGCTCGCCGGCTTCGGCTTCCCCGGCACACCCCCGGAGATCACGGGCTATCAGGCGGTGGCCGACATGACCGGCACCGAGGCACTGGGCAGCGGCTGGGACACGACGGCGACAGGCACGTACGCGCACGGCCCGATGCCCGGCAGGATCCTCACGGTCGAGTTCGACGGCCCTCCCGCCGACCGCACGACACCGATCACCGTCGCCGAACTCCAGGACAGCATCCGCCGGGTGACGGGAGTCCAGGTGACCGTCGAGAGCGTGCGTACGGTGACCCGGTTCACCGACAACTGCCGCCAGGCGAGCGACTACCGCAAGGGCCGTGTCCTCCTCGCGGGCGACGCGGCGCACGTCCACTCCCCCTTCGGCGGCCAGGGCCTGAACCTCGGCATCGGGGACGCGGTGAACCTCGGCTGGAAGCTCGCGGCGGTCGTGCGCGGCTGGGCTCCGCCGGGCCTGCTCGACTCGTACACGGCGGAGCGGCACCCCATCGGGGCGTGGGTCCTGGACTGGACGCGCGCGCAGATCGCCCTGATGCGCCCGGAGTCCCACGCGCGGGCACTGCGCGAGGTCCTCACCGACCTCACCCGGACCGTGGACGGTACGACGTACCTGGTCAAGAAGATCTCCGGCGTCTGGCAGCGGTACGACCTCCCCGGCGACCACCCCCTGGTCGGCGGCAGCGCGCCCGACCTGGAGCTGGCCGACGGCACCCGTCTCGCCGACCACCTGCACACCGCGCGCGGACTCCTCCTCGACCTCGCCGACGACCCGAAACTCCGCGCCCGCGCGCAGGGGTACGACGACCGGCTCACCGTCCTGACGGCCGCCTGCCCCGCCCGCCCGGGCCTCGCGGCGCTGCTGGTACGGCCGGACGGGTTCACGGCGTGGGCGACGGACGCCGACGGGGACGCCGGGGAGGGCGGGGAGCCGGCGGAAGCGGCGCTGGAGAGGTGGTTCGGAACACCGCACGCCCTCCCGGAGACGCCGGACACTCCCACGCGGAGGCCCCATGACCGCCCTTGACCTTGCCCCGGCGTCAACGTCTGTACTGGTCGGCATGAGGATCGGAGAACTCGCCGAGACCGTCGGCGTCACCACGCGGGCCGTACGCCACTACCACCACCTGGGCCTGCTCCCGGAGCCGGACCGCCTCTCCAACGGCTACCGCGACTACACGCTCCGGCACGCGGTCGCCCTCGCGAGGATCCGCCGGCTGACCGAGCTGGGCGTGGGCCTGGCGGAAGTGCGGGACGTGCTGGCGGACGACGCGGGGAAGGACCTGGTCGAGGTCCTCACGGAGCTGGACGAGGACCTGGCGCGGCAGGAGGAGGCGCTCCGGGAGCGGCGGGCGCGGCTGCGGGTGCTCCTGGAGGCGGGCGAGCTGTCCGCCGAGGGCCCCGTCTCCCCCGAGCTGGCGGCGCTGTTCGCGCGGACGTCCGGGCTGGCCGACTCGCCGATGGCCGCGAAGGACCGCGAGGTGCTGGCGCTGATCGAGACGGCGGCGCCCCCGCAGACGCGGGAGCGGCTGCTCGCGGCGGTGGGCGCGGTCGCCGGTTCCCCGGAGACGATCGCCCGGGCGGGCGAGGCGTACGCGCTGCTGGACGGCCTCGTCGACGCCGAAGCGGACGACCCGCGCGTGGAGGCCGCCGCACACCGGCTCGCCGCGTGCGTGCCTCCGGGCCTCCTGCCCGAGGCGTCGCCCGAGCCGGACAGCACGTTCCTGCGCGCCTTCTACGCCGACTTCCCGCCGGGCCAGGCGGCGGCGATCCGGCGGGCGCTGGAGATCCTGGGGGTGAGGACATGAGGGCCGTGCGGGCGCTGGCCCGGCATCAGGGGCGGATGTGGGGCGACCTCGCGCGGTGGGCGGGGCGGCGGCGGGTCGGGGAGGGGCGGCGGCTGGCGTACATGCGGGGGCAGGGGGCGACGACGGCGGCGATCGGGTTCGTGTGCGTGGTCGAGACGGTCGGGGTGGGGATCCTGCTGTGGGACTACCCCGCCCTGCACTGGGCGGTGTTCGCGCTCGACGTCTACACGCTCGCGCTGGTCCTCGGACTGCACGCGTCCTGCGTGGTGAGGCCGCACGTCCTGGAGCCGGACGCGCTGCGGGTCCGGTACGCCGGTCAGGTCGACCTGCGCGTCCCCTTCGGGCACCTGTCCGGCGTCCGCCGCGAGACGCGTTTCTCGCACCCCGCGGCGGAGGGCGAGCTGAACCTCCCGGTCGGCGGACAGACCTCGGTGGTGCTGGAGCTGGCGCGGCCGGCCGTCCACACGGGGCTGCTGGGGCGGGCCCGGGAGGTGACGGTCGTGCGGCTGCACGCGGACGACGCCGACAGCGTCGTCCAGGAGATCAGGCGGGCGCGAAGCGGACGGTGCGTGTCGCCGGATCCGCTCGGGTGAGGCGGACGCGGAGATGTTCGCCGAGAGGGAGGTGATCACCGTCGATACGGCCGACGACGGCCGGGGACTCCAGGTGGACGGTGCCGTGGTGGTTCTCCAGGTCGATGACGCAGGCGTCGAAGGTCTCGCCGACGTGCCCGGCGAGGACGGCGGCCTCGACGATGTCCACGCAGGCCCGCTCGACGGCGTTGGCCCGGTGCCCGCCCTCGGCCATCCGCTCCGGGAGCGTGTCCAGCGCGGCGAGGACCCACTCCGGGGGCGGGTCGCCGGCCGTCGCCGCGAGGCACAGCTCGGTGGCGTAGCGGTCGACGAGGCGGCGCAGGGGGGCCGTGCAGTGGGCGTACGGGGCGGCGACCGCCGCGTGCGTGGTGAGGGCGGGCAGGGAGCCGTCGCGGAAGGCCGTGTAGCCGGCGCCGCGCAGGAGGCTCGTGCACTCCTGGAGGAACGCCGCGTGGCGCGGGTCGCGCGGGTCGAGGGAGCGGATCAGGAGGGAGTACGGGACGTGGTGGGGCCAGTCGACGCGCAGCGCCTGCGCGACCCTGCGCAGGCGGCCGACCGCGCCGTCCGGGGCGGTGGGGAGGGTGCGCAGGACGCCCGTGCCGTACGCCAGCATCAGGTCGGCGGCGGCCATGCCGGTCAGCAGGGAGAGCTGCGCGTTCCAGCCGTCCGCCGGCAGGGGCGCGCGGTAGGTCAGCTCGTACGTGCCGTCCCGCTCGACGATCTCCTGCTCCGGGACGTTCAGGGAGATGCCTCCCCGCTCGGCCTCCAGGCGTTCGCGCAGCTCACCGATGGTCTTCAGGAGGGCGAGGGGCTCCTCGGCGGTGCCCTCGTCGATCTGCTTCTGCACGCCCGCGTAGTCCAGTTTCGCCCTGCTGCGCACGAGCGCGCGGCGGACGTCCACCGTGGTCGTCCGGCCGTCCGCGTCCAGGTCGAT
Source organism: Streptomyces sp. 4F14 (assembly GCF_048159485.1). NCBI lineage: Bacteria > Bacillati > Actinomycetota > Actinomycetes > Kitasatosporales > Streptomycetaceae > Streptomyces > Streptomyces sp. 4F14. The sequence goes on along the minus strand of NZ_JBLRVY010000050.1, from coordinate 35,610 downwards.
CGTCCACAGGGCCGCCGGGCGGGCCTGGTCCGGGAGCAGGCTGGCGGCGCCCTCGCTGAGGACCGGCGGGTGCAGGGGGGTCCTGCCGTCGGGGAAGTACAGGGTCGTCACCCTGCGGTTGGCCTCCTGGTCGAGCGCGCCGCCCGGGGTGACGAAGGCCGCCACGTCCGCGATCGCGTACCGGACGCGGTAGCCGGTGCCCTGGCGCGACAGGTGCAGCGCCTGGTCCAGGTCCGTCGACTCGGGCGGGTCGATCGTCAGGAAGGGGATGTCCGTCGCGTCGTACGCCGGGAGGGTGGGATGCTTGGCGGCCCGGTCCGCCTCCGCGAGGGCCTCCGGCGGGAAGGCGGCGGGGACTCCCAGCTCGGTGCGGAGCTCCGCGAGGGCGGCGCGGAGCGGGGCTTCGGGGGCGCCGGTGACGCGCAGGGGGCGGCGGGGCATGGGACGAGCGTAGGGCGGTTCCGGGGGTGGGGCATGCCGGAGTGGGGCGTTGCGCGCCGTACTCTGGGCGGAGTTGTCGTGAAGGAGATCGTTCGTGCTTGTGCTGCTGCCGCCGTCCGAGGGCAAGGCTTCTTCCGGGCGGGGTGCGCCGTTGAAGCTGGAGGCGCTGTCGCTGCCGGGGCTGCGGGAGGCCCGGGAGGCGGTGGTCGGGGAACTGGTCGAGCTGTGCGCGGGGGACGAGGAGAAGGCCCGCGAGGTGCTGGGGCTGAGCGAGGGCCTGCGGGGGGAGGTCGCGAAGAACGCCGAGCTGCCGACCGCGGGGGCGCGGCCCGCCGGGGAGATCTACACGGGGGTGCTGTACGACGCCCTGGGGCTCGCGACGCTCGACGCCGACGCCGCCCGGCGTGCCGGACGGTCGCTGCTGATCTTCTCCGGGCTGTGGGGCGCCGTCCGGGTCACCGACCGGATCCCCTCGTACCGCTGCTCGATGGGCGTGAAACTGCCGGGCCTGGGGGCGCTCGGGGCGCACTGGCGGGGTGCGATGGGCGGGGTGCTGCCGGAGGCGGCCGGGAAGGGTCTCGTGCTCGACCTGCGGTCCTCCGCGTACGCCGCCGCGTGGAAGCCGAAGGGCGAGGTCGCGGCGCGCACGGCGACCGTACGGGTGCTGCACGCGCCGACGCGGAAAGTCGTCAGCCACTTCAACAAGGCGACCAAGGGGCGCATCGTCCGGAGCCTGCTGACGTCCGGGGCCGAGCCGGCGGGGCCGGCCGAACTCACCGAGGTGCTGCGGGAGTTGGGGTACGTCGTGGAGGTCGCGGGGCCGGGCAGGCTGGACGTGCTGGTGGACGAGATCCACTGACGGCGCCGGGCCCCGGGCCCTCAGCGCAGGTGCGACGTGTCGTTGAGGAGCCGGACGCTCGCGTTGCCGTCCGCGTAGTACGCGACCGCCGAGAGGGACGCGGCGGACAGGTCCATGCGGAACAGGGCCTCCGGCGGGGCGCCGAGGGCCAGCCGGACCAGGGTCTTGATCGGCGTGACATGGCTGACGACGAGGACCGTACGGCCGGCGTACGCGCGGGTCAGCCGGTCCCTGGTGGCCTCGGTGCGCTTCGCGACCTCGGCGAAGCTCTCGCCGCCGCCCGTGGGACGGGCCTGCGGGTCGCCCAGCCACGCGGCCATGTCCTCGGGGTGCCGCTCCCTGACCTCCCGGAAGGTCAGCCCCTCCCACGCGCCGAAGTCCGTCTCCCGCAGGCCGTCGTCCACGGCGACATCGAGGCCCAGGCGGGCTGCGACGGCCTCGGCGGTCTCGCGGGTGCGGGCGAGGGGCGAGGCGACGATCGCCTCGATCGTCCCCCGGCGGGCGAGCGCCTCGGCGACCCGCGCGGCCTGCTCCCGGCCCACCGCCGACAGGCTCGGATCGGAACCTCCGCTTCCCGAGAAGCGTTTCTCGGGAGTGAGGGGGGTTTCGCCGTGACGGAGGAGAACGAGGGTTGCCGGGGTACCCATGTCGGGGGCGGCGGCGGGGCGGGGTTCGGGGGTGCGTTCCGGGTGGGACGTGGTGTGGCGGGGGCGGGATTCGGGTACGGCGACGGCTTCGCGGTGGCCGTCCCGGGCGACACCTACGCCGGTCCCGACGGCGCCATCGGCCTCGTACGCGTCTCCATCGGCACCGGCAGGGGCCTCGTACGCGTCCCCCTCGACCACGCCCCCGGGCGGTACCTCGCCCCGCTGGCCCGCGTCCATCGCCTTGTTGGCCAGCTTGTCCGCGCGCTTGTTCTGGGAGCGGGGGATCCACTCGTAGCCGACCTGCGCGCCCGGCAGGATCCTCGCGGCCTCCGCGGCGAGGGGGCGCAGGGCGGGGTGTTTGATCTGCCAGCGGCCGGACATCTGCTCGACGACGAGCTTGGAGTCCATGCGGACGTGCACGGCGGCCGAGGGGTTCAGCGCGTGGGCGGCGCGCAGCCCCGCGAGGAGGCCGTTGTACTCGGCGACGTTGTTGGTGGCGACGCCGAGGAAGCCGGAGCGTTCGGCGAGCAGCTCGCCGGTGACCTCGTCGATGACGACAGCGCCGTAGCCGGCGGGGCCGGGGTTGCCCCGGGAGCCGCCGTCGGCCTCGATGACGAGGCGAGGCGGGCCGGAGACCGGTGGCGAGGTCTCGGCGGAAGGCGCGGCGGCGGCCGGAGCCGGTGCCTGGCCTGTGCTGCTCGACGGCGGCTCGGCCGTCGGCCCCGCTGTGCTCGACGGCGGCTCGGCCTCCGGCTCCGCCCCGGCGTCGTCCAGGGACAGCACCCCCGGCCCCTCTCCCCCGCCGGCCACGCCTCCTACAGCCCCGACTCGACCGTACGGACCAGGATCCGCCGGCAGTTCTCGCAGCGGACCACGGAGTCGGCCGGTGCCTTGCGGATCTCGGCGAGTTCCGCGGCGGCCAGCTCCTGGCGGCAGCCCTGGCAGGTGCGGGCGTACAGCTTGGCCGCGCCGATGCCCCCCTGCTGCTCGCGCAGCTTGTCGTACAGCTTGAGGAGGTCGGCGGGGACGGCGCCCGCGACGACGCCGCGCTCCTTGGTGACGGTCCCGGCCTCGCCGTCGAGCTCGCCGTACGCGGCCTCGCGGCGGGCGGTCGCGTCGTCGATCTTGCCCTGGACGGCGCCGACGCGCTCGGTCAGCTCGGCGACGCGCTCCTGCGCGGACTCGCGGCGCTCCATGACTTCGAGGACGACGTCCTCAAGGTCGCTCTGCCGCTTCGCGAGGGAGACGATCTCGCTCTGGAGGCTCTCCAGGTCCTTCGGCGAGGTCACGGCGCCGGAGTCCAGCCGCTGCTGGTCGCGCGCGGCGCGCTGGCGGACCTGGTCGACGTCCTGCTCGGCCTTCGTCTGCTCGCGCGAGCAGTCGCTCTCCTCGGTCGTCGCGGCGACGAGGAGGTCACGCAGTTGCGTGAGGTCCTTGCCGAGGGACTCGATCTCGGCGTGCTCGGGCAGCGAGCGGCGCTTGTGGGCGAGCTGCTGGAGTCGGACGTCGAGGGCCTGGACGTCGAGAAGGCGGTTCTGGTCGGCGGGCGCGGCGTTCAGTTGGGGGCTCCAAAGGGGGATGCGGAATGGCTGGTCCAGGGGTCGGTGACCGTGGCGGAGACGTGGGTGCGCAGGCCCCAGCCCTCCCGCTCGGAGACCGCGTCGAGCTGGGCGGCGGCCTGCTCGCACCAGGGCCGTTCGGTGGCCCAGTGCGCGGCGTCGACCAGCGCGAGGGGGTGCTCGGCGCGGGCCTCGGACGCCGGGTGGTGGCGCAGGTCCGCGGTCACGAACGCGTCGACGCCCGCGGCGCGGACGTACGCGAAGAGGCTGTCGCCGGAGCCGCCGCTGACGGCGACCGTGCGGACGACGGCCTCGGGGTCGCCGGCGACCCGGATGCCCTGCGCGGTGGCGGGCAGCCGCTCGGCGGCGCGGGCGGCGAACTCCCGTACGGTGAGCGGGTGGTCGAGCTCGCAGACCCGGCCGAGGCCGCGCCGTCCGGCGGGGTCGGTGGTGTCGGGCACGAGGGGGCGTACGACGCGCAGGCCGAGCGCGCCCGCGAGGGCGTCGGAGACGCCGGGGTCCGCGGTGTCGGCGTTGGTGTGGGCGACGTGCAGGGCGATGTCGTTCTTGATGAGCGTGTGCACGACACGGCCCTTGAACGTCGACGCGGCGACGGTGGTGGTGCCCCGCAGATAGAGCGGATGGTGCGTGACCAGCAGGTCAGCGCCCAGTTTCACCGCCTCCTCGACGATCTCCTGGACGGGGTCGACGGCGAACAGCACCCGCCCGACCTCCTGCTCCGGATCGCCCACGACGGTGCCGACCGCGTCCCAGGACTCGGCCCGCTCGGCGGGCCACAGACTCTCCAGCGCGGCGATGACTTCAGACAGACGGGGCACGCACCCAAGGCTACCTGCCGGTTCCTGTGGAACATACCGGTCGTGGGGATACCTGTGGGGTACGGCGGTGAGGGGGCCCCGCGCGGGGCTGTCGGGGCGGGCCGGTCCGCCCGCCGGCGTCGTACCCCGCTGTCCCCTTGAAGCACATACCCCCTCCCCGCCTCAGAGGAATCGCTTCTGCGCCACTCGTACGAGCGAAGTGCGGGCCCGCTCGTCCCACGGCCGCGCGTGCGAAAACTAGCTTCGGCGGCGGAGGTGATCGGACGATGACGGCTTGTGTGATCGAACCGACCGCGGGGGACGCGGAGGGGGCGACGGGAGCGGGTTGCGTGATCACTGCGGACGGGGGGTACGGGGCGCGGCTCGCCCGGGACGGGGACGTGTGGTTCCCGGAGAGATGGTCGCTGGGCGGGCCGGAGGCGTACGTCGTCCCGTTGCCCGGGGCGCAGCCCGAGGAGGCCGGGACCGAGGTCCAACCCCTCGCGGACGGGCGGGTGTTGATCCATCGGCGGGTGGAGGAGCGGCATCTCTTCTCGCTGTTGTACCCGACGGGGCCCGGGACGGGCGAGGTGCAGCTCGGGGCGGTGGAGTCCGCGGAGCTGTCACTGCTGCCGCCTTCGCCGTGCGGGAAGCAGGTGTTCGCGCTGGCGGCGGGGGAGGCGTCGACGGTCGTGTGGCAGGTCGCCGGGGGCGCGTTCGGGCCCGAGCGGCTGGCCGAGGTGCCGGGGCGGTGCGGTGGCGGGGTCTGGCTGGACCCGGACGGGCGGATGCTGGCCGTCGACCGTGAACTGGGCGGGCGTACCAAGGCTGTTGTCGTGGACCTCGGGCGGGACGGGGTCGTGACGCCGCTCCTGCAGATCACCGAGGAGAGCGACGACCGGCTGCTGCTCGCCGATCCGGACAGCGGGCTGCTGTTGATCCGGTCGGACGCGCCGGGTGAATTCCGGCTGGGGTGGGGGGTGTTGGGGAGTACGTTGCCGGTCCGTTTCCCCGAGTCGCTGCGGCTGGCGGGGTGTTCGGTGACGCCGTTCGCCGTGCAGCCGGGGCAGGTGCTGCTGCCGGAGAGCTGTGCGGTGGCGCTCAGGATCGACGGGGCGTTCGGGTGCTGGGTGGGGATGTGGCGGGCGGCGGACCGTCGGGTGCGGCAAGTCGCCGCGCCCGACGGGTGGTTGACGGGGAGCGGGTGGTGGTCGGCGGAGGGGGTGCTGGGGTTGCCGTACACGACGGGGGGTGAGCCGTGCGGGGTGGCGCGGGTGCGGGCGTGGGAGGGGGCGGAGGTGGCGCGGACGGCCTCGGCGGCGCGTCCGGTGCCGTTGCAGCAGGCGCCACTCGACAAACGTGTAACGAAGTAGCCCCTGCCGCCTCGCTCGCCCCTTCGGCCCCAGGGTCCTCGATAGACTCGCCGGGCTGTAAGAAGGATCATGTTGACGGGGTGGGACACTTCCGATGAGCGACGCAAGCACCACGCAGTGGCCGTCCGCCGAGACGCACGGCTCCGAGACCACCGGCCGCCACCGCGGCCCGCAGTCGACCCACGACGGCGACACGGCACCGCACGGGCGGCACCGCAGGCCGACGGAGCAGACGGAGTCGGCCGCGGCTTAGGCGGTTCAGGCAGGGCGGGCCCCGCTGGTCACCGGGAGGTGGCGGGCGGGGCCTTCGTCTTGGAGGCGGTCGTGGGCGTCTGCCTTGAGGAGCTTGCTCTGTCGGCCGTGCCGAAGGGAGTTGGCGTGTCGGCGTGCGTCTTCTGCGACATCGTCGCGGGTACCGGCTCCGCCCGGATCGTGTACGAGGACGAGTGGACCGTCGCGTTCCTCCCCCTGTACCCCGCGGCTGTCGGACACACCCTGCTCGTCCCCCGCGCGCATGTCCGCGACCTCTGGGACCTCGGCGCGGCGGACGCGCACCACCTGACGACGGCCCTGATGAATCTCGCTCCCGCACTGCGCCGCGCCTTCTCCCCCGACGGCCTGAACGTCGTCAACTCGGCGGGGGCGGCGGCCACTCAGACCGTGTTCCACCTCCATGTCCACCTGGTCCCGCGCTGGCACGGTGACACGTTCGGCCCGCTGTGGCCGGATCGGGCGGTGCGGCCGGTGCCGTCGGAGGAGGAGCGGGAACGGGTGGCGGAACTCATCAAGGAGCAGGTCGGCCAACACCCTCGGGGGTGACGGGTGTCGGCCTGAGGCGCCTTCAACTCCCTTGTTCTCGCCGTAGTCCCAGTACCTCGGTCGCGCCGAACGTCTCCCCGTTGGGCCGCGCCGCGTAGTGCGGGGTCAGGACCGCGTCCAGTTCGTCGTACGTGAACGCGTCCTGTTTGCTGTCGAACTTGGCGCGGACGCGGGGGCGTTCGACGACGGCGACCATGCCGCCGTGGACGACGAGGAGCTGGCCGTTGATGCGGGCGGCGGCCGGGGAGGCCAAGTAGCCGACGAGGGGGGCGACATGGGCCGGGGAGAGGGGGTCGATGCCCTCGTCGGGTTCCTCGACGGCGGCGAAGACGTCCTCGGTCATACGGGTGCGGGCGCGGGGGCAGATGACGTTGGCGGTGACGCCGTACTTGGCGAGGGCGAGGGCGGTGGAGACGGTGAGGCCGACGATCCCGCCTTTGGCGGCGGCGTAGTTGGGCTGTCCCGGGGAGCCCGCGAGGAACGCCTCGGAGGAGGTGTTGACGATCCGTCCGTACACCTCTCCCCCCTCGCGCTTGGCCCGTTCACGCCAGTGCGCCGCCGCGAACCGGGTCGTGTTGAAGTGCCCTTTGAGGTGGACGCGGACGACGGCGTCCCACTCCCCCTCGGTCATGGAGAAGACCATCCGGTCGCGCAGGATGCCCGCGTTGTTGACGAGGACGGCCAGCTCGCCGTACGTGTCGATCGCCAACTCGACGAGTTCTCGGGCCTGTTGGAAGTCGGAGACGTCACCGGTGTGGGCGGTCGCCTCGCCCCCGGCGGCGCGGATCTCGGCGGCCACCTCCTCGGCGGGCGTGGCGGACGCATCGCCGGAACCGTCGCGGCTCGCCTGCCCGTAGTCGTTGACGACGACGGACGCGCCGAGCCGGGCGAGTTCGAGCGCCTCGGCGCGTCCGAGGCCCCGCCCGGCGCCGGTGACGATCGCCGAAAGTCCTTCCAGAGGACGGGACATGACGGTTCCTCAGATCTCTATGCAGGTGCGCAGGGCGGTGCCGGTGCGCATCTGGTCGAGGGCCTCGTTGATGTCGGCGAGCGGGACGCGGTGCGTGATGAGTCCGGCGAGGTCGATGCGTCCGGCCCGCCAGAGGGCGATCGTGCGTTCGTAGGAGCGCAGGACGTCGCCGCCGCCGTACATGGACGGCAGGATCCGCTTCTCGTCGAAGAACAGCTCGAACATGTTGAGTTGGAGGAAGTCGTCCATGGCGCCCGCGCCGACGACGACGAGGGTGCCGCCGCGCCGGGTGTTCTCGTAGGCGGTGCGCGCGGTGGCGGAACGGCCGACGACCTCGAAGACGTAGTCGAACCCCTCGCCGCCGGTGACCTCTTGTTTGGCGCCGGGCAGCTCGTCCGGCGAAACCGCCTTCGTGGCACCGAACTTGAGCGCGGCCTCGCGCCGTGAGGCGACCGGGTCGACGGCGACGATCTCGGCGGCCCCCTTGAGCCGCGCGCCCTGGATCGCGGAGATCCCGACGCCCCCGCAGCCGATCACGGCGACGGACGAACCGGCTTCCACATCAGCCGTGTTGAGGGCGGCGCCGAGCCCTGTCGTCACCCCACAGCCGATGAGCGCGGCGATGTCGAAGGGCACGTCGTCGGGGATCGGCACCGCGCATCCGGCGTCGACGACGACCTCCTCGGCGAAGGTGCCGGTGCCCGCGAACCCGAACACGTCCCCGGCGGGGCGGCGGAAGTTGGGGGTGCCCGCGTTCATGAACCCGGCGAGGCACAGCTCGGTCTGGCCGCGCTTGCAGGCGGGACAGGCTCCGCAGGCGGGCAGCCAGCACACGACGACCCGGTCCCCGGCCTTCAAGTTGCTGACGCCTTCCCCGACTTCGAGGATCTCGCCCGCGCCCTCGTGCCCCGGCACGAACGGCCCCGGCTGCGGCAGCACCCCGCTCATCGCGGAGAGATCCGAGTGGCACAGGCCCGTGGCCCGCACCCGGACCCTGACCCTGCCGGGCCCGAACCCCACGGCCTCGACGTCGTCGAGGACCTCCAGCTTGTCCTGACCGATCTCGTGCAGTACGGCTGCGCGCACGGGCGTAACTCCCCTCAGGTCATGGCGTGTTGGACGATCGTGTCGGCGAGCACGGGCGCGTCGTCGCGCTCGGCGGCGCTCACCGCGACGCGTACGGCCCCCGCGCCGCGCCACATGCGGATACGCAGGGTCTCCCCCGGGTACACGACCCCGGCGAACCTCGTGTCGTACGACCGGACTCGGGTCACATCCCCGTCCAACACCGTGTCCACGACGGCCTTCAGCGTCATGCCGTACGTGCACAGGCCGTGCAGGATGGGCCGTTCGAAACCGGCGCGCTTCGCGAAGTCGGGGTCGGCGTGCAGGGGGTTGTGGTCGCCGGAGAGGCGGTACAGGAGGGCCTGGTCCTCTCGGATCGGGCGTTCGACGGTCAAGTCCGGTTCCCCGGTGGGGGGTTCGCGGCGACCGGAGGGGCCGCGCCCGCCACCCCAGCCGCCTTCGCCGCGTACGAAGATGTGCGCGTCGCCGGTCCACAACGGGCCGTCGGCGTCGGCGACTTCGGTGCGCATGACGAGGACGGCGGCCTTGCCCTTGTCGTACACGGCGGCGATGCGGCCGGTCGCGGTGGCGGAGCCCTCCGCCGGGAGCGGGCGGTGGACCGTCAACGACTGGCCGCCGTGCAGGACTTGGGACAGGTCGACGTCGACGCCCGGCATCGACAGGCCGCTGATCACTCCGGGAGAGCCGTTTCCGGCGACGGTCGCGAAGCTCGGGAGGACGTGCAGGCGGGATTCCAGGGTGTAGCGCAGTTCGTCCGGGTCGGTGGCGGGGGTGCCGGCGCCGAGACCTAGGTGGTAGAGCTGCACGTCCTTGCGGGTCCAGGTGATCTCGCCGGTGCGGGGGGCGGCGGCGAGGGCTTCGGCTGCGTCGATGGGCAAGGGGGCTCCCTGGTGGGGCGGGGTGGGGCTGCGGTGCGGCGTCGTCGGGGCGGTGCGGGCCGGTGCCGGGTGCCGGTGCGGCGGGCCCAAGACCTCGGTACGGCTGTCCGCACCGTCGGCCGCACCGAGGTCGTCACGATCCGGACTGAAACTTGTTCCAGTCCGGCGCCCTAGGTATAGCCGAGGGCAGTTTGATTGTGAAGGCTCCTGACGAGTCATCAGATCCGGGCGCCCGGGGCTCGGCGGCGGAGTGCTCACCGGGTGTGACATTTGTACTGCTGGAGTCGGTACGGACGGTTCTGCCGGGAGTTGGTGGGAGGCGCGTAGCGTCGTGACTCACAGCGATCGGCGGCAGGACCGGACGGGGGACGCACGGAATGAACAGGAAACGTGGGACGGGGAGAGGCAGCGATCCCAAGGACTTCTCGCTCAGCGGCTACAGCATGCTGCCCTGGCTGCTGATCGGGCTGGGCGCCTTCTCGAATCTCTTCCAGCCCGAGACCCCGAACCCGGTGATCGGCGGCCTGGGTCTGCTCGCCTTCAACTCGCTCTACATCTACGTCGTCTTCCGCTCCTTCCTCCGCGAGACCAGGGAGTCGACGTCGAACAGGTTGGCACTCGCGCTGCTGACCCTCATCACCTGCGCGCTGGCCCTGGGGTACGGCGGCGCGTGGCTGCTGTTCTTCCCGCTGCTCGGCCTCGCGACGGGCGCGGTGATCCGGCTGCCGCACCTGCGCTGGGCGAGCCTCGCCGTGACGGCCCTCGCCGGCACGGTCGGCGTCGTGCGCAACGGCTGGGGCGGCCTGGACACGGCGTACGCGACATGGATCTCGACGCTGGTGACCGCGGCCGTCCTCTCCCTCGCGGACACGGTCCGGGAACTGCGCTCGGCCCGCGAGGAGCTGGCCCGGCGCGCGGTGGAGAAGGAGCGCCTGCGCTTCTCCCGTGACCTGCACGACCTGCTGGGCCACACCCTCTCGGTGATCGTCGTGAAGTCGGAGGCCGCGCGCCGTCTCGCGCCGAGGAACATGGACGCGGCCCTCGTCCAGATCACGGACATCGAGTCGGTGGGCCGCCAGGCGCTGACGGAGATCCGCGAGGCCGTCACCGGCTACCGCGAAAGCAGCTTCACCACCGAGCTGGACCGCTCCCGCTCGACCCTCACGACCGCCGGCATCACCCCCACGATCACCGAATCCGGCCCGCCCCTCTCCCCCCAGACCGCGGCGCTCCTCGGCTGGGTGGTCCGCGAGTCGGTCACCAACATCGTCCGCCACAGCGGGGCGACCCACTGCGCCATCGCCCTCACGGGGACCGCGGACCGGGTCCGGCTGACGGTGACGGACGACGGACCGTTGCCGAAGGGGGACCGGGCAGAGCGGGTCGCCGGTGCCCTGGGCACGGGGGGTCGGGGGGCCGAGGCGCTGGGCACGGGCGAGCAGGACACCGGCGGTCAGGGCGGCAGCGCTCCGGGCACGGGCGGTCAGGGCGACAAGGCTCCGGCCATGTGGGCGCCGGCCGTCAAGCCCGAGGGCCCTGGCCCCGACGCCGACACCAGCGCCTCGCCCGCCGCCGGAGCACCTGACACCTCGGGCACGACCGTCTCGGCACCCGGCACACCGGCCACCACCGACAGGCCAGGCGTCTCCGGCACGGCTCCCTCGACGCCCGGCACCTCGGTCACCGCCGACGCGGGTCTCTCGGCTCCCGGCGCCTCGGCCCCCGCCGGTACAGCTCCTTCGACAGCCGGCACCTCGGCCGACCCCGGCACAGATCCCGCGACGCCGATCACCCCGCCCACCCCCAGCACAGGCCCCTCGACAACCCGCACCCCATCCACCCCCAGCGCAGCCCCCTCCACACTCCGCACCCCACCCACCCCCGACACAGATCCCGCGACACCCCACCCGTCAACCACCCCCACCCCAACCCCCACATCCCCCGACACCGCCCGCGGCACCGGCCTCATCGGGCTCCGTGAACGTCTCGCCGCAGTCGGCGGCACTCTGGAAGCGGGGCCGGGTGCGCGAGGCGGGTTCACGGTGACGGCGGAGCTCCCGGCAGAAGCCGAGGACTACGGAGCCACCCCCCGGAGGGACCCCGTGCACGGTGCCGGAAGCGTGGACGGCTGGCACCCCGAACCCTGTGCGCCGGGCGTGTACACCGTGCGCCCCGCCCCCGAGGTCCGTCACAGCGAGCCCTCCTCGGGCCCCGGCCCTAGGCTGGCCCCGTGACCAGCAGCCCCCTGAACTCGCCGTACTCGCCGATGGACCCGGCCGCGAGCGAGATGCCGAGCAGTCACCGTCCGGCCAAGTCGATCCGGGTCCTGCTCGCGGAGGACCAGGGCATGATGCGGGGCGCGCTGGCGCTGCTGCTGGGGATGGAACCGGACATCGAGGTGGTGGCGCAGATCGGCGCCGGGGACGTGATCGTGGACACGGCGCTGATGTGCCGTCCCGACGTCGCCCTTCTGGACATCGAGCTGCCGGGCAAGAGCGGCCTGGACGCGGCGGCGGAGTTGCGGGACGAGGTGCCGGACTGCCGGGTGCTGATCCTGACGACGTTCGGCCGGCCGGGGTACCTGCGGCGGGCGATGGACGCGGGGGCGGCGGGGTTCCTGGTCAAGGACGGTCCGGTGGAGGAGCTGGCGCAGGCCATCAGGAGGGTCCTGATGGGCGAGACGGTGGTGGACCCGGCGCTGGCGGCGGCAGCCCTCGCGTCCGGCCCGAACCCGCTGACCACCCGGGAGCGCGGGGTCCTGGAGGCGTCGGCGGACGGCGCGACCGTGGCGGACATCGCCGAGAGGCTGCGGCTGTCGGAGTCGACGGTCCGCAACTACCTCTCGGCGGCGATCGGAAAGACGGGCACCCGCAACCGCACGGAGGCGCTGCGGGAGGCACGACAGCAGGGGTGGCTGTAGCGGGGGCGCCGAAGGCGGGGAGCGCCTGACCACGAGGCCGGCCCGGCAGGAGGCCCCGGACCCGACAGGAGGCCCCGGACCCGACAGAATCCCTAGGCCCGGCGGAACAACGCCGTCCACAGAAAGTCCTTGCCGAAGTACGGGGCCCCCTCCCCCTCTTCCCGCATCCTCCGGAGCGCGACCCCGGTCAGCTCTCCGAAGATCTCCCGCAAGGAGTCCTCCGTATAGGCGAGGCCCCCTCCGAGGGCGCCTTCCCGGTAGAAGTCGGCGTCGGAGAGTTCCGACCCCATCGCGCCGGCGGCGAAGCAGGTGAGCCCGAAGTACCCGCCGGGTGCGAGCGCCCGGTCCAGCAGACGCAGGTAACTGATACGGCGGTGAGGAGGCAGGTGATGGAAGCAACCGGAGTCGTAGACGAGGTCGTAGGGGCCCGTCAGTTCGTTCCCGACGAGCTTGAAGGCGTCGCCGAGATGGAAGCGGACGTCCGCGCCGGCCTCGCGGGCCCGTTCCTCGGCCCAGGTGATCGCGGCCGGGGAGATGTCGACGGCGTCGACCCGGTAGCCGTGGGCGGCGAGGTGGCGGGCGTTGCGGCCGGGGCCGCAGCCGAGTTCGAGGGCGCGGCCGCCGGTCAGGACGCCCTGGTCGAGGAGGGCGGCCAGGTTCTCGTCGGGCTTGTCGACGAAGAAGGGGACGGGGCGGGAGCGGTCCGCGTAGAAGGAGTCCCACCAGTCGCCGCCGGCCCGGTCGCTCCACCGGTCGGCCTCGGGGGCGAAGAGGGTGTCCAGCAGGTCGAGGACATCGTCGACGGTGCGTATGTTCCGGTCCATCCGGGCTCCTTCCCCACTAGATCATTCTACCGGCCCGACTCGGCACAAACGGGGGCAACTCCCCCTCCCCGCAAGGGCAGTTCACCGCTTCCGCAGCACCCGCAGGGACCCCTGCGCGCCGAGTTCCTCGAAGACCCCGGACCGCAGGGCGCGCAGGTAGATCCGGTAGGGGGCCTGGCCGGTGAACTCGTCCTCGGGGTCCGGGAAGACGTCGTGGATGACGAGGAGTCCGCCTGGGGCGAGGTGCGGGGACCAGCCCTCGTAGTCGGCGGTGGCGTGCTCGTCCGTGTGGCCGCCGTCGATGAAGACGAGGCCGAGAGGGGAGTTCCACAGGCCGGCGATCTGCGGGGAGCGCCCGACCAGAGCGACGACGTGCTCTTCGAGTCCGGCCCGGTGGAGGGTGCGCCGGAAGGTGGGCAGCGTGTCCATCAGGCCGAGTTCGGGATCGACGGTCTCGGGGTCGTGGTACCCCCACCCCGGCTGCTGCTCCTCGCTCCCCCGGTGATGGTCGACGGTGAGCGCGACGACGCCGGCCCGCCGAGCGGCATCGGCGAGCAGCACGGCGGACCGCCCGCAGTACGTCCCGACTTCGAGCAGCGGCAGCCCCAGCGCCCCCGCCTCGACGGCAACGGCGTACAGAGCCAGCCCCTCGTCCTCGGGCATGAACCCCTTGGCCCCGAGGAAAGCGGCCAGGATCTCCGGCTCGGGCCGAGTGGCGAGGGCGTCCATGAGGGCTTCCTTCCGGAGGTACGACGATGCAGGCCCTCATGCTGTCGCACGCCGACCACCACGCGGAAAGGGGGGCCCACGCCAGATCGCCACAGCGACCAACGCCCTGAAGGGGCGCGGGGAACTGCGCGACCAGCCACATACGACCCGCAGCCCGTCACACAGCTCCCCGCCCACCCCCTACTGAACGGAGGACGCAACCCCTTCGCCCACCGGCAACGCCAGGTCCAGTTCCACCGCGTCCTCCCCCACATGACTGGCCGGCGAAGCCAGCGGCCCATGCCCGACAGCCTTCGCGGCCAGGACGTAAGCCCCCGCACCCGGCACGGCCATCGCGTACCGCCCGTCATCACCCGACACAGCGGACCCGGCCTGCCGCCCCCGCCGGTCGATGAGCGTCACCTTGGCCCGGGCGACAGGCTCACCGGAGGCGGAGAGCACACGCCCCCGGAACCCGCGCAGCACCTCTTCGGCGACAGCGAGGTTCGCGTCCTCCTCACTGCTGGCCCGCAGCTGAACCCCCTGCACACCCCCGGCCTTCGGCCTCCCCGGCAGGAACAGCGCGAAGACCAGCCCCACGGCGACAGCGGCGGTGGCGATCAGGAAGGACACCCGGAACCCGTGCATCGTGGGGATCGCGACACCTCCCACATGGTTCGCGGTGTTCGCGAGGACCATCCCGATGACAGCGCTGGAGACGGACGTACCGATGGACCGCATGAGCGTGTTGAGCCCGTTGGCGGCGCCGGTCTCGGAAGCGGGGACGGCGCCGACGATCAGGGCCGGCAGCGAGGAGTAGGCGAGCCCGATCCCCGCGCCGAGCACGACGGCGATGACGGCGCTCTGCCAGGCGGCGTTCATGAGCCCGAGCCCGGCCCCGTACCCGATCGCGATGATCAGCATGCCGAGGATGAGGGTGACCTTGGGCCCGTACTTGGCGGAGATCCGCGCGTACACGGGCGCGGTGAACATCATGGTCAGCCCCAGCGGGGCGACGAGCAGACCGGCGACGACCATGGACTGGCCGAGCCCGTAGCCGGTGGCGGTGGGGAGCTGGAGGAGCTGGGGCAGGACGAGGGAGACGACGTAGAAGCTGACGCCGACCATGATGGAGGCAAGGTTGGTGAGCAGGACCTCGCGGCGGGCGGTGGTGCGCAGGTCGACGAGCGGCGCGGGGACGCGCAGCTCGTACAGCCCCCACAGCACGAGGACGACGACGGCCGCGGCGAACAGTCCGAGGGTCGTGCCGGAGGCCCAGCCCCAGTCGCTGCCCTTGGTGATCGGCAGGAGCAGCAGGACGAGCCCGGTGGACAGCCCGAGCGCGCCGGGCAGGTCGAAGGAGCCCTCGGCCCGCATCGGGGACTCGGGGACGACGAGCAGGGTCAGGGCGATGGAGACGAGCCCGAGTGCGGCGGAGCCGTAGAAGAGGGCGTGCCAGTTCGCGTGCTGGGCGACGAGCGCGGCGGCCGGCAGCGCGAGCCCGCCGCCGACGCCGATGGAGGAGCTCATCAGCGCCATGGCGGAGCCGAGCTTCTCGCGGGGCAGCATGTCGCGCATGAGCCCGATGCCGAGCGGGATCGCGCCCATGGCGAAGCCCTGGAGGGTGCGGCCGACGATCATCATGAGCAGGTCGCTGGTGACGGCGCTGACGAGCGAGCCGACGACCATGACGGAGAGGCTCGCGATGAGCATCCGCCGCTTGCCGGTGAGGTCACCGAGCCGTCCCATGATCGGGGTGGCGACGGCGCCGGAGAGGAGGGTGGAGGTCAGCACCCAGGTCGCGTTGGAGGGCGCGGTGCTGAGCAGTTGCGGCAGGTCCTTGATCACGGGGACGAGCAGGGTCTGCATGACCGCGACGACGATGCCCGCGAAGGCGAGGACCGGCACGACGGCACCGCTCGCTTCGCGGGTGGTCCGGTCGGTCGGCGTGTGCGACATGGGCTGGAGCCTCCAGGGCCGTGTAGGGGCCAGGTAAGGGAAGGGGTACGTGCAGCCAGAACGACGTATGCACAGGCAACTATTCCGTCGCCCTGTACACCCGCCGGATCCTTGACCATTTCTTGGGAAACCGGAGGACCGCCTCCGCTGCACCACGTGGACCTCACGGAACCACGGCACCGGCCCCCGCACAAAGTCGTAGGCCCCGCGCCCGAGCCGGATTGCTCCGGAAACCCGATGTACGGACCGGAAACCACTTGCGACCATGACCACCATGCCCTCCGCTCCCGAGCCCACCAAGGCCCCCACCGCCACCCCCGTACCGGCCCCGCGCAAGTCCGGGCCCCCCGCCTGGCTGATCGTCGCGCTCGCCTGCGCCGGGCAGTTCCTGGTCGTGCTGGACATCTCGGTGGTGAACGTCGCCCTCCCCTCGATGCGCGCGGACCTCGGCCTGAGCGCGCCGGGCCTGCAGTGGGTGGTGAACGCGTACGCGATCACGTTCGCCGGCTTCCTCCTGCTGGGCGGCCGGGCGGGCGACCTGTTCGGCAGGAAGCGCACGTTCCTGGCGGGCCTCGCCCTGTTCACGCTGGCCTCGCTGTCCGGCGGCCTCGCCCAGTCGGACTGGGAGCTGCTGGCGGCCCGCGCGGTGCAGGGCCTCGGCGCGGCGATCCTCGCGCCCTCGACGCTGACGCTGCTGACGGCGGCCGTCCCGGAGGGCCCGGCGCGGGCGCGGGCGATAGCGACCTGGACGGCGGTCGGCGCGGGCGGCGGTTCGGCGGGCGGCCTGGTCGGCGGGGTCCTGGTGGACACCCTGTCGTGGCGCTGGGTGCTGCTGATCAACGTACCGATCGGGGCGCTGGTCCTCGCGGGCGCGCTGCGCTGGCTGCCGGAGACGCGCTCAGAAACGAAGAAGCGGCTCGATGTGCCCGGTGCGGTGCTGGTCACGGCGGGGCTCGCGACGCTGGCGTTCGGGATCTCGCGCATCGAGTCGGAGGGCTGGACGTCGGGTGCGGCGCTGCTGCCGCTGGCCGCCGGCGCCGTACTGATCGCGGCGTTCCTGGCGGTCGAGGCGCGGGCGAGGTCGCCGCTGATGCCGCTCGGGCTGCTCAGGCTCCGGCAGGTCGCGTCGGCGAACGTGGCGATGTTCATCAGCGGCTCGGCGACGTTCTGCATGTGGTTCTTCATGACGCTGTACGCGCAGAACGTCCTCGGCTACACCCCGCTGGAGGCGGGCCTCGCGACGATGCCCAGCTCGCTCGCGGTGATCGCCGGCTCGAAGCTGGCCCCGCGCCTGATGCGGGCGGCGTCCCCGCGCGCGACCGCCGTCCTCGGCGCGCTGATCGCGGCGGCCGGCTTCGCCTGGCAGTCGACGATGAGCCCGGACGGCTCGCTCCTGACCGACATCGTGTTCCCCGGCATCCTGATGATGTTCGGCGCGGGCATGGCCACAACTCCCCTGGCCTCGCTGGCCACTTCGGGCACCACGGCGGCCGACTCCGGCATCGTCTCCGGCCTCGTCAACACCTCCCGCACGATCGGCGGCTCCCTCGGCCTCGCCGTCATGGCGACGATCGCCGCGACCCGCACCGACGGCCACGACACACCGGCCGCCCTCACCGACGGCTACGCCCTGGTCTTCCGCACGAGCACGGCCGTCCTGCTCGCGGGCGCGGCCCTGATGTGGGCCTGGCTGCCGCGCGGGGGCGGGGACAGGGCCTAGGGTGTCTGGCGTGTCGTACACAGAACCTCCGTACGAAGAACGCCCGTACGCAGAGCCCCCGCGCTCCCCGTTCCGCCGCCCGCTGGTCCTGGTACCGGCGGTGCTGCTGCCGGTGGTGGCGGCGGGGTGGTTCGTGTACAGCGGCACGGGCGGGGGCGGTACGACGACGGCGACGGCGGCCCCGATGACCGCATCCGCCACACCGGACGCCAAGCAGCCCCCCGCCGCGGTCAAGCCCCTCACCGGCAAGGTGATCGTCCTCGACCCCGGCCACAACCCCACCAACTACCAGCACCCCTCCGAGATCAACCGCCTGGTGGACATCGGCACGAACAAGAAGGAGTGCGACACCACCGGCACCTCCACGAACGCCACCTCTGCCGACGCGGCTTATACGGAAGCCCAGTTCACCCTGGACGTCGCCCACCGCATGCGCACCCTGCTGGAAAGCGAAGGCGCCACCGTCAAGCTCACCCAGGACGCCGACCGCCCCTTCGGCCCCTGCGTCGACGAGCGCGCGCGGATCGGCAACGCGGCGAAGGCGGACGCGGTCGTGTCGATCCACGCGGACGGCTCGGCCCAGGGCAACCGCGGCTTCCACGTGATCCTGCCGGGCGCGGTCCACGAGGGCGCGGCGGACACCCGCCGGATCGTCGCCCCGTCGAAACGCCTCGGCGAACTCGTGGCGAACAGTTTCCGCCGTACGACGGACACCGGGCCGTCCAACTACGTGGGCTCCGGCACCGGCTCGGTCACCCGCACCGACCTGGGCGGCCTCAACCTGTCGACGGTCCCGAAGGTGTTCATCGAGTGCGGCAACATGCGGGACACGAAGGACGCGGCGCTGCTCACGAGCGGCGCGTGGCGGCAGAAGGCCGCGCAGGGGATCTCTGAGGGAATCGTGAGTTTCCTGCGCGGGTAGCTTCACCGGACCTCTCCGGGCGGACAGGCCGATCGCCCGGACGATAATGTCGTCCCTACGTTGACGACCGACGAAGGACCTGAAGTGAATATCCGCTCCCTCACTAGAGGCGACGGCGTGGTGATCGGAGCAGCGGTATTGCTGTTCATCGCGTCGTTCCTCGACGTCTACTCGGCCGATGAGGCCCCGGACGGCTTCGAATTCCCGAGCTCCTGGGCGAGTGGTCCGATCCTGATGGGCGTGGTGCTGGCCGGTCTGATCGGGGCCGCGCTGATCGTCGTCTCGCGCGCGCTGCCGCAGGTGCCGAAAGTCGCGGGTCTCGACCTGCGCCAGTTCGGTGTGGCGTTCACGGTGTTCGCGGCGTGGAGCGCGCTGGGCAACGTGTTCGACCCGGTGAGCGCCATGAACAACTTCGAAGGCTCTCGGGACACCTTCGACGCGGGCACGGGCCTGATCCTGCTGCTCGTGGCGACGCTGGTGATGGCGGGTGCCGCGATCGCGACCCCGCTGGTGCCGGCGCTCCAGGGGGGCCTGATCCCGGCCCCCAAGCCCCCGGCCCCGCAGCCGTACGGCGCCCAGCCCCAGCCGCCCGCCGGTTACGGCTACCCGGGCGCCCAGCAGCAGCCCCCGGCGTTCGGCGGTCAGCCGCCGTTCGGTGGTGGCCAGCCCGCTCCGGCGCCGGCCGCGCAGCCCGCGCCGGAGTTCTCGCCGTTCTGGTTCGCGGTGCCGGTGCCCCGTCCGCTGTTCGCGGAGGACGGTGCGCCCAACCCGATCGCCGAACTCGCCCCGGGTACCTGGTACCTGGCGGTCGAGCAGGGCGGCCAGGGCCTGATCGCACAGACCCAGGACGGCCGCCGTGGCGTCCTGCGCGACAGCTCGGGCATCCAGCGCGGCTGAACACCCGTCAGGCATACGGCCCTTCACCCTTCCGGGTGGGGGGCCGTTGCCGTACAGTCGCACGGCTCCCGCTCTGTGACGACCCGTCAGGAGACGCCATGCGGCTAGGTCTCGCGCTCGGCTACTGGGGCCGCGGCCCCAACCCCGACCACCTCTCCCTGGTCCAGGAGGCGGAGCGGCTCGGCTACGCCTCGGTGTGGACGGCGGAGTCGTGGGGCTCGGACGCCTTCACCCCGCTCGCCTGGCTCGCCGCCCACACCTCAACGATCAAGCTGGGTACGGCCGTTGCCCAGATGGCGGCCCGCTCCCCCACGACGACGGCGATGCACGCCCTCACCCTGGACCACCTCTCGGGCGGCCGCGCGCTACTGGGCCTGGGCCTGTCCGGCCCGCAGGTCGTCGAGGGCTGGTACGGCCGCCCGTTCCCGAGGTCGCCGCTCACCGCGACCCGCGAGTACGTCGACGTCGTGCGCCAAGTCCTGCGCCGCGAGGGGCCGGTGGAACTCGCCGGCGCATACCACCCGCTCCCGTACCGAGGGCCGGGCGCGACGGGGCTCGGCAAGCCGCTGAAGCCGATCACGCACCCGCTGCGGCCGGGGCTCCCCGTACTGCTGGGGGCGGAAGGGCCGAAGAACGTCGCCCAGACCCTCGAAATCGCCGACGGCTGGCTCCCGTTGTACTGGTCGCCGTACCGGCCGGACGCGTACGGGGAGCTGACCGTGCCCGAGGGGTTCACGGTCGCCCCGATGGCCCAGGTCCGGGTCTGCGCGGACGTCGCCGAGGGGCTGGCCCCCGTGAAGGCGATGCTCGGCTTCTACATCGGCGGCATGGGCGCGGCGACCCGCAACTTCCACGCCGACCTGATGGCGAGGATGGGGTACGAGGAACAGGCCCGCAGGATCCAGGAGTTGTTCCTGTCGGGCCGTCGGGAGGAGGCTGTCGCGACCGTGCCCGACGCCTTCGCGGACGAGATCTCCCTCGTCGGCCCGCGTCGACGCATCGCGGAGCGGCTGGAGTTGTGGCGCAAGGGCCCGGTGACGGACCTGCTGGCCATGTCACCGGACCCGGAGAGCCTGCGCATCCTCGCGGAACTCAACTCCGCTTAACCTCCTGCGAGTTGCCCGGCCGACGGCACCTTGTCCGTCACCGTCGCGCCGGCGCTCTTCCCGGCGTCCTTCACCTTGCCGATGATGTCGTCGAAGGAGCCGGCCGCCGAGTCGTCGCCCTTGCGGAGCTTGGACGGCAGGTCCTTGAGCGCGTCGATGCCCGAGGTGAGCGGCGCCATCGCCTTGGAGAGCAGCGGGTCGCCCTGCGCGTTGCGGCTCGCCGCCTTGAGCCGGTTGTACGCGAAGGTCCCGGCGAGACCGGCCTTGACCAGGGCGAACGTACGCCCCTTGGTGCCCTTCTTGAACTTGCCGGCCTTCCAGGGCTTCACGATCCACTGGTAGGTCGCCCCGGCCGCGAGCCCCGCGTTCGCCACGAACCGCGTCTTCGCGAGCCGCTGCCGCTCGGCGGTCGGCGTGGGGCTCGGTTCGGCGGCGACAGCGGCGGCCACGGCGTCCTGCGCGGCGCCGCTCCCCTTGCCCGGCGAGGACGAGGACGAGCACGCGGTCCCGCCCACCAGCAGGGCACAACACACGCTGAGCGCCACGAGAAGGCGCCGTATCGGTACGGCCACGGGGTCCTCCGGATGTGTGGTCTCCCCGAGCTGGACTGTCCCGGCCAGCCTCGCCCGAGGGGCGCCGGTCCGCCACCCGAGAGGCGTCACGCACAGCCATGCGCCCAGGTCAGGGGCCAGGTTTCAGCGCCGGGCGGCGGGATACCCGTACCGCATGTCTCCCGATCGCAACGGCAGAGGCGTCGGTTCGCTGGTCGCGGGGGTGGCCGACGTCCTCGCCCTGGTGCTGGCGCTGTGGATCGCGCTCGACCTCCTCGACGCGAACCGCGCGAACGATTTCGTCCGGTTCGTGCACGATGTGGCGAACTGGCTGGCGGGCTGGTCCCGTGACCTCTTCAGCTTCGACGACCGGTGGGCGCGGGTCGTCGCCGGGTACGGGCTCGCGGCGGTCGTGTACCTGGTCATCGGACACGCCATCGCGAACCTCGGCCGAAGGCACTGAGCGGCTAGCAGCAGTCGGGGTCGAGACCCACCGGCAGCTGCTCCCCGCCGAAGACCGCGCACGTCGCCTCGTGTCCGCCGAGCGCGGCGACCGCCAGCAGCAGCGAGCCGGCCGTCCAGGTCGTCAACTCCTGCGGCCACACGGCGTCGTCGCCGAAGACGTACCCCGTCCAGTACAGCCCGCTCTCCGCATCCCGCAGGTGCTGGATCGACTGGAGGATCTCCAGTGCCCGGTCCGACTCCCCCATCGCCCAGAGTGTCAGGGCGAGTTCGGCGGACTCGCCGCCGGTGACCCAGGGGTTGGGGACGACGCAGCGCACCCCGTGGCCGGGGACGACGAACCGCTCCCAGCCCTCCTCCACCCGGGACTTGGCCTCCTCGCCGGTCAACGCGCCGCCCAGCACCGGGTAGTACCAGTCCATGGAGTAGCGGCCCTTGTCGAGGAACCGCTCGGGGTGGCGCCGGATCGCGTGCCGCAGCGCGCCGGCCGCCAACTCCCAGTCGGGCTGCGGCTCTTCACGCTGCTCGGCGATGGCCAGCGCGCACCGCAGCGCGTGGTGGATCGACGAACTCCCGGTCAGCAGCGCGTCGTCGGTCGGCCTGCCGTCGTCCTCACGCCGCCAGCCGATCTCGCCGCCCGGCTGCTGGAGGCACAGCACCCACTCGACGGCCGCGTACACGGCGGGCCACATCCGGTCGAGGAACGTGTCGTCGCCGGTGGCGAGATAGTGGTGCCAGACGCCTACGGCGATGTAGGCGACGAAGTTGGACTCGCGGGCCCGGTCGGTGACGTCGTCGTGCGCGCCGTCGGCGTACGCGGCGTACCAGGAGCCGTCCTCGTTCTGGTGGCGGGCCAGCCACAGGTAGGCGCGCTCGGCCGCCTCGTGCTCACCGGCCGCGTCCAGGGCCATCGCGGCCTCGGTGTGGTCCCACGGGTCGAGGTGGTGGCCCCGGAACCAGGGGATCGCCCCGTCCTCGCGCTGCACGGCGAGGATGCCGCGCACGGTCGCCACGGCCTGTTCGGCGGTGAGGACCCCGGGCAGGACGAGGTGTTCTGTCCGGGGAGTGGTCACTTGGCGTCCACCGCGGGCAGGTGGGGCTTGGTCGCGTACGCCACGAAACTCTTGCCGATCAGCGGGTTCAGGGCCTGCTCGGCAACCCTTGTCGCCAGCGGTTTCTTCATGATGTCCCACACCAGCAGCTTGTGGTACGCCTTCACCGGCAGCGCCTGGTCGTTGTCCACACCGAACGCGCACTTCAGCCACCAGTACGGGGAGTGCAGGGCGTGCGCGTGGTGCGTGCCGTACGGGGTGAGGCCGGCCTCGCGGATCCGCTCCAGGAGTTCGTCGGCCTTGTAGATGCGGATGTGGCCGCCCTCGACCTCGTGGTAGGCGTCGGACAGCGCCCAGCACACCTTCTCCGGGCCGTACCGGGGGACGGTGATCGCGATCCGGCCGCCGGGCCTCAACACCCGTACCATTTCGGCGAGTACGCCCTTGTCGTCCGGGATGTGCTCCATCACCTCGGAGATGATGACGACGTCGAACGACTCGTCGGGGAACGGCAGCGCGAGCGCGTCCCCCTCCATCGCGGTCGCGCTCGCGCCCTCCGGCGCCTCCCCGGCCTCCTTCATCGCCGCGAACCACTTCGCGACCTCGCGGATCTCGTCCCCGTTCTGGTCCAGCGCGACGACCTGCGCTCCTCGCCGGTAACACTCGAACGCGTGCCGCCCGGCCCCACATCCGAGGTCCAGCACACGGTCCCCCGGGGCGAGCGGGAACCTGGAGAAGTCGACGGTCAGCACGTGGTCCTGCTTTCGGGGGTGGAGGCGGGCGAAACACCGGTGGAGACACCGGAAACTTCGGAGGAGGAACGATCGGACGGGTACGGGGCCTGCTGCGCGCCTCCGCTCGGGGGGTCACCGTCGACGGGGCGGACGACGGCACTCTCGCCCCCGGCGTCCCCAACTCCGGCGCCCTCGGCGCGACTTGAAGCAGCGCCCCCAACCCCGGCGCCCCCGGCGCGACTTGAAGCAGCGCCCCCAACCCCGGCACCCCCGGCGCAACTTGAAGCGGCGTCCCCAACTCCGGCGCCCCCGGCGCGACTTGAAGCGGCACCCGCGGCAGCGCCCGCCGTACGCCCCTGACTCCCGTTCCTCGCCATCGCCTCGCGGTACCGCTCGACCGTCCCCTCGGCCGCTCTCGCCCAGGTGAAGCGGGACAGGACGCGTTCCCTGCCCGCGGCCCCCAGCCGTGCTCGCAGTTCCGGGTCGCCCAGCAGTCGCCCGAGCCCAGCGGCCAGCGCCCCCGCGTCGCCGGGGGGTACCGCCACGCATGTCTCGCCGTCGGTGCCCGCGACCTCGGGGATCGCGCCGCCCGTCGTCGCGACCAGCGGTGTGCCCGTCGCCATGGCCTCCGCCGCCGGGAGCGAGAAGCCCTCGTACAGGGACGGCACGCAGGCGACCTCCGCCGAGCGGACCAGGGCGACCAGTTCCTCGTCCGAGATCCCCTTGACGAACTCGACGGCGCCCCGCAGGCCGTACCGCTCGATCGCCTGGGCGACCGGCCCCTCGGCCGGCTGCTTCCCCACCACGACCAGGTGCGCCCCGGCGTGTTCCGTACGGACCTTCGCGAGGGCCTCGACGAGGTAGACGAGTCCCTTGAGGGGCACGTCCGCGCTGGACGTCGTGACGATGCGGCCCGGGACGACCGGGACGGCGGGGTCCGGGGCGAACAGGTCCGTGTCGGCGCCGATGTGCACGACGTGGATGCGGTCGTCGCGGACGCCGAGGTGGTCGACGATCTCCTGGCGGGACGTGCCGGAGACGGTGAGGACGGACGGCAGGCGGCGGGCGACCCGCTTCTGCATGCGGGTGAAGCCGTACCAGCGGCGTACCGAGTACCGCTTCTGCCAGCCCTGCGCCGCGTCCAGCTCCAACCGGCGGTCCACGGTGATGGGGTGGTGGATCGTCGTCACGAGCGGCGCCCCGACGTCGCCCAACAGGCCGTATCCCAGGGTCTGGTTGTCGTGCACGACGTCGAACTCGCCGCGCCGCTCACGCAGATGGCGGCGGGCCCGCAGCGAGAACGTCAGCGGCTCCGGGAAGCCGCCCGTCCACATCGTGCCGACCTCCAGCGCGTCGATCCAGTCGCGGTACTCGTCGCGCTTCGGGGTGCGGAAGGGGTCCGGGTGGCGGTACAGGTCGAGGCTCGGCAGCTCGGTGAGGGTGACGCCGTCATCGACCACCGGGTACGGCTGGGAGCCGATCACCTCGACACGGTGGCCCAGGCGGGCGAGTTCGCGGGAGAGGTGCCGTACGTAGACGCCCTGGCCGCCGCAGAACGGGTTGCCCTTGTACGTCAGCAACGCGATCGAGAGCGGGCGCTCTCCGTCCGTCGCCGAGTCGGCCCGACTGGCCTCGACGGTCACTCCGGGCCCCCTTCTGCCTGCGCGCGACGGCGACACTACGCCGGGCGCTAATCTAGAACAAGTTTCAGACCTGGTCGTCCGGGAGGCTTCGAATCTACCGGCAGGTAGGGGTCCTGTGAGCAATGAGTCAGGTGATTCACGCCACGGCCGCGCACCGCACGATCACCCGGCCCCACGGACGGTACCCATGCCCCCGGAACCACCCTCCCCCACCCTCACCGAACGCCAGCAGGCCCGGCGCAGCCGGATCCTCCACACCACGGCCCACCTCGCGAGCCGGGGCGGCTTCGACGCGGTCCAGATGCGCGAGGTGGCGGAGTCCTCCCAAGTGGCGCTGGGCACGCTGTACCGCTACTTCCCGTCGAAGGTCCACCTCCTGGTGGCCACGATGCAGGACCAACTGGCCCAGATGCACGGCACACTGAAGAAGAAGCCCCCCACGGCCGACTCCCCCAGCGCCCGCGTCGCGGAAACCCTGATGCGCGCGTTCCGTGCCCTCCAACGCGAACCGCACCTCGCCGACGCCATGGTCCGAGCCCTCACTTTCGCCGACCGCAGCGTAAGCCCCGAAGTCGACCAGGTATCCCGCCAGACCACGTCCATGATCCTGGACGCCATGGGTGAACCCGACCCGACTCCCGCCCAACTCTCGGCGGTCCGCGTCATCGAACACACCTGGCACTCGGCCCTGATCACCTGGCTTTCCGGCAGAGCATCGATCGCCCAGGTGAAAATCGACATCGAAACAGTCTGCAAACTGATCGACATCCCGCCTACCGACAGGCAGTAGCCTCGAATTCCGCCAAGGAGACGGTGACTGCGGAATCCTCCCTCTCATACCGAACCTGCCCGGGCAGAATCCGATCGCGCAAGCTGAACGAAACACTCGCCGCCGACCAGGAATTGTCCTCGGTCCATCCATAGAGCGTGTAACTGGCCCCGGCGACAAGGGGGGTGGACAATCCGCTCCCACCCCACCCGGCAGCGGCCGTTTCGAGAGGCCAGGTGGAAAGCCCTGGGCCGAGGGGCCGGTCGGCGCTCCACTCCCCCACCTTCCCAAGCTTGGGGGCATTTTCGTCGTCCACGTACAGAGACGCCCCGTCGATGCGATGTCCGCAGACCAGGATGACCCCGAGCAACTTCCCGTCAGCGGTGGCGGAGATCCCGGCGATGGCGTCGATGGGAACACCGCAGCCGGAGAGGGCGAGCAGAGCCGAACCGGCCGCGAGCGCGCCGCCGAGCCGCCGTGTCACCGACCGCATGAAGAGCCCCCCGTCAGCGTCTGAGGGCGACAGCGTAGAGCCGCCCCCTACTCCTCCGGCGGGAAAACCGCCTCCCCGCTGCCCGCCAGGGCGATCGAGATCGCCTCCACCGGGCAGTTCTCCGCCGCTTCCAGGACCGCTTCGTTCGCGTCGGTCTCCGGCTCGGCCGGCTGGGACTGGCGGGCGGGGTCGAGTTGGAAGAAGCCCTGGGTGCGGTGGACGCACTGGGCGGAGCCGATGCAGAGGGTGCGGTCGACGTCGAGGCGCCAGCGGTCGCCCATGGTCAGGCTCCGGCCGGGAGGTGGATCATTTTGTGTTCGAGGTATTCACCGAAGCCCTCGGGTCCGAATTCCCGGCCGAGGCCGCTGTTCTTGTAGCCGCCGAAGGGGCCGAGCATGTCGAGGCTGAAGGTGTTCACGTTGTACGTGCCCGTTCGGACCCGCCTCGCGATATCGATTCCGCGATCCACGTCTCCTGTCCACACGCTGCCGCTCAGCCCGTACTCGGAGTCGTTGGCGATCCGTACGGCCTCGTCCTCGTCGCCGTAGGGAAGGAGGCAGATGACCGGACCGAATATCTCCTCACGGGCGACCCGCATACTGTTGTCGACGTCGCCGAGAAGCGTGGGAGCGACGTACCAGCCCCGCTCGATTCCTTCCGGGCGCCCGCCCCCGATAAGGACTTTGGCGCCTTCTTCCTGGCCGATCCGGATGTATTCGAAGCTGCGTTCCTGTTGCCGTCGGGCGACCAGGGGGCCGATCTGGGTGGCGGGGTCGAGAGGGTCGCCGACTTTCAGCGCGGCGACCGCGGCGACGAATGCCTCGGCGAATTCGTCGTACCGATCCCGGGGCAGCAGAATCCGCGTCTGGGCGACGCAGGCTTGCCCGTTGTTCATCCAGGCGGCGGGGCCGATCCCGGCGACGGCGGTGCCGACGTCCGCGTCGGGCAGCACGATCGCCGCGGACTTCCCCCCCAACTCCAGGGTCACCCGCGTCAGATGACGTGCGGCGACCTCCATGACCCGCTTCCCCGCGGCCACGGACCCGGTGAACGCCACTTTGTCCACCCCGGAATGCCCGACGAGATACTCCCCCGCCTCCCGGTCGGCGGGCAGCACCGACAACACCCCGTCGGGCAGCCCGGCGTCACGGCAGATCTCGGCGAGGACGTACGAGTCGAGCGGCGCCTCGGGCGACGGCTTGAGCACGACCGAGCACCCGCTCAGCAGCGCCGGCGCGAGCTTGGACGCGGCCACGAACTGCGGCGTGTTCCAGGGGATCACCGCGGCGACGACCCCCACCGGCTCCCGCCGCACGAGGATCTTCCCGAGCACCCCGTCGCGCCGCTCCTCGAACACGAACCCCCGCGCGACCGTGATCGCGGCGTCCCACACCATCATCGAGGCGAGCGCCTGCCCGAGCACGCTCCACGAGTACGGCGACCCGTTCTCGGTGGAGATGACCCGCGCCAACTCCTCGTGCCGCGCGGCGATCCCGTCCTTGATCCGGGAGACGACGGCGATCCGCTCCTCCAACGACAGCCGGGGCCAGGGCCCTTCGTCGAAGGCCCGCCGGGCCACCCCGACGGCCCGGTCGACGTCACCGAAGGACGCGTGCGGCACCCGCCCGACGACCTCCTCGGTGTGCGGCGAGACGACCTCGATGACCCCGTCCCCGAGGGGCTCGACGAGCTCCCCGCCGATGACCAACTGCCCGTACTCCACAACGCCCATCGCCACCACACCCTCGGTATCGGCACCGGTTTCTGACGGTGTTTCAGGAACTGATACCAGTTCTAGTTATAGTGGGCAATGGCCACGGGGCAGCGGCATCGGGCGGCACGCGGAGGGCACATGACGGGGACCGGCACGGCGGGGACCGGCAGCACGGCGTACGACCACGGCGGCGGCGTCCGCTCGCTCCAAGTCCCCATCCCGGACAACCCGTTGGGCCACACGCTGGTGTACGTGGTGGACACGGACGCGGGACCGGTGCTGATAGACACCGGCTGGGACGACCCGGCGTCGTGGGACACCCTCGTCGAGGGCCTCGCTGACTGCGGTACGTCCGTAGGGGAGTTGACCGGCGTCATCGTGACCCACCACCACCCGGACCACCACGGCCTCTCCGGCAAGGTGCGGGACGCGTCGGGCGCATGGATCGCG
This sequence comes from Streptomyces sp. 4F14, assembly GCF_048159485.1. Lineage (NCBI taxonomy): Bacteria > Bacillati > Actinomycetota > Actinomycetes > Kitasatosporales > Streptomycetaceae > Streptomyces > Streptomyces sp. 4F14. Next base: position 7,236 of record NZ_JBLRVY010000050.1, on the reverse strand, counting down.
ATGCACGAGGCGGACGCGGCGATCGTCCGCCGTACCCGCGAGACGCGGCCGGAGCGCTGGTACACGTACATGTCCGCGAAGCTCGCGGCGGCGGGCGCACCGGAGGAGCACGTGGCGCCGCTGCGTACGGCCCCGCGCCGCCCGCTCCCGGGTTTCTCCCCGGCGATCCCGGACCGGGAGATCGTCCCCGGCGAACTCCTGCCGCTCCCCGGCCGCCGTCTGCGCGCGATCTGGACGCCGGGCCACACCCCGGGCCATGTCTGCCTGCACCTGGAGGAGACCCACCCGCACAACCTCCCCGGCAAGGGTCGGCTCTTCTCCGGCGACCACCTCCTCCCCGAGATCACACCCCACATCGGCCTGTACGAGGACCCGGACGACGCGACAATCACGGACCCGCTCGGCGACTACCTCGACTCCCTGGAACGCGTCGCCCGCCTCACCCCCTCCGAGATCCTCCCCGCCCACCAGTACGCGTTCACCGACGCCCCGGCCCGCGTCCAGGCCCTGCTGGACCACCACGACCAGCGGCTTTCAGCATTGCACGCCCTACTGACAACGCCCCTCACGCCATGGCAGCTCGCCGAGCGCATGGAGTGGAACCGCCCCTGGGCCCAGATCCCGTACGGCTCCCGGAACATCGCGGTGTCGGAGGCGGAGGCGCACGTCAGGCGCCTGGTGAAGGTGGGGCGCGTGGAGGCGGTGCCGGGGAGCGACCCGGTGACCTACGTGGCGGTGGCGGCGTAAACACACGGGGCGCGGTCCTTCGTACGAGTGAGTACCGGCATGACCCCGGTCCGGGTGGGCAGGTCTGCGGCCGTAACGCTCGTAACTCTCCGAAGTTTCATGCCTCCCATGAGTCACGGAGAGCCCCGCGAAAGGAACCGCGCGCATGCGCATCCGCACCACCCTGGCCGCCGCGGCCGGCGCTCTGACCCTGGTCCTCGCCGTCCCGACGTCGGCGTCGGCGGCCGACGGCGCCTTCTTCTACGCCTACTCCGGCCTGGACGGCTCCCCGCAGATCGCCACCCTGCTGAACCCGCCGAGCCGGGAGTGCATCACGCTTCCCGAGGTCGCGAACCCGTCCTCCAGCTCCCCCGCGCGCTACGCGTACAACGACACGGGCTCCACGGCCGTGGTGTTCGAGAACCCGGGCTGCACGGGCGAGATGACAGTGCTGGACCCGAAGACGGGAGGCGGCGAGGACACGGAGTTCCGTTCGGTGACTTTCAGCTAGAAAGTGCCGAAATGAGCCGTTGAGCGGTGAACCACCCCACGTGACCCGGGTCACCTACGAAGCCGGTTCGTAGCCCCGGCCGCAGGTCACACCCTGCCGGACCACCTCAAATGCGACCAGAACTAGTAAAGGGGGTGTTTGCGGGCGCCGCCCCTCGCCTGCTTCTCTGGTTGACGTCGCACGGCGCCGACAAGCCCCCACGGGCCTCGGCGCCGCCGCTTTGCCGGCGGGTGAGACTCCCCCGGCGCGAGCGACCGCCCTGTCCCCGAAGAAACAAGGTCCCCGTGTCTTTCGCCGCCGTCCGCCGCATCGCCCAGTCCCCGAAGAAGGCCCTCACGACCGCCGCCGTGGCCACCGCCGCCGTCGGCATGGCCCTCACCGCGGCTCCCGCCCACGCGGCGACCGCGTCCGTGGACTCCGCCGGCGAGGCGCAGACGATCGCGAAGCAGCTGATCCCGGACACGGCGCAGTACAACGCGTTCGCCCACATCGTCGAGCACGAGTCCGGCTGGGACGTCGACGCGACGAACGCCTCCTCCGGCGCCTACGGCCTCGTCCAGGCCCTCCCCGGCTCGAAGATGGCGTCCGCCGGCTCCGACTGGAAGACGAACGCCGCCACGCAGATCAAGTGGGGCCTGGACTACATGAACTCGCGGTACGGCAGCCCGGCCGCGGCCTGGAACTTCTGGCAGTCCAACGGCTGGTACTGATCGGCTATTCGGTCAACCGGCTTTGGGGTCAACTGGCGCTGACCTTCAACTCCTTCACGCCGTTGATCCACGCGGAACGCAGCCGCCGGGGATCCTCCACGAGCCGGATCCCCGGCATCGCGTCGGCGATCGCGTTGAAGATCAGGTCGATCTCCAGTACGGCCAGTGACTTGCCCAGGCAGTAATGCGGACCCCCGCCTCCGAACCCGAGGTGGGGGTTCGGGTCTCTCATGATGTCGAACCGCCCCGGATTCTCGAAGACTTCGGGATCGTGGTTGGCGGAGGCGTAGAACAGCCCCACCCGTTCCCCCTTCTTGATCTGCTTGCCGCCCAACTCCGTGTCCTGCGTGGCCGTTCGCTGGAACGACACGACAGGTGTGGCCCAGCGGACGACCTCCTCGGCCATCGTCGAGGGCCGTTCGCTCCGATACAGCTCCCACTGCTCGGGGTGGGTCAGGAACGCGTGCATGCCGTGCGTGATCGCGTTGCGTGTCGTCTCGTTCCCGGCGACGGCCAGCATCAGCACGAAGAAGCCGAACTCGTCGGAGTTCAGGTTCCCTTCGTCCTCGGCGGCGACCAGCGTCGAGACGATGTCCTGCGCCGGGCACTTCTTGCGCTCGCCGGCCATGTCCATCGCGTACGAGATGATCTCGGCGGCCGACTGCTGGCCGACCTCCTCCGTCACGGCGAACTCGGGGTCGTCGTAGGCGATCATCTTGTTGGACCAGTCGAAGATCCGGGCCCGGTCGCCCTGCGGGATGCCGATCAGTTCGGCGATCGCCTGGAGCGGGAGTTCGCAGGCGACCTGGGTGACGAAGTCGAAGGGCTCGGGACTGCTCCGTACGATCTCGACGATGTCGTGCGCGCGGGTGCGGAGCCGTTCCTCCAGCGCGCGGATCGACCTCGGGGTGAAGCCGCGTTGGACGATCTGGCGGACCCGGGTGTGCTCCGGCGGGTCCATGTTCAGCATGATCAGGCGCTGCGCCTCGATGGACGCGCGGTCGATGTGGTCGTTGAAGCGGATGATCGCGGTGTTGACGGAGGACGAGAAGAGTTCGGGGTGGGTCGAGACGTACCGGACGTCGGCGTGCCGGGTGACAGCCCAGTACCCCTCGTCCTGGAAGCCCGCGACGTTGTCCGACTGCGGGATCCAGCGCACCGGTTCGACGCTGCGCAGATCGGCGAACTCCGGGAGGGGGACTCGGTGTTGCAGCAGGTCGGGGTCGGTGAAGTCGAACCCTTCGGGAAGCGCTGGACAGGCCATGGGACAGCTCCCGCCATCTGACGGTTCATCAGAAATAGGTGCGGTGACCGTAGTTCAGCGGGCTTGAGGCTGCAAGACCCTTGCGGTGACGTACGCCACATCCGCAGACTGGCAGCTGGAACTAGAACACGTACTAGTTACTCGGCCCCGGAAGGAATCCGCACCCATGGCCGCCGAACCCGTGATCGTGGAAGCAGTCCGCACCCCCATCGGCAAGCGCGGCGGCGCGCTCGCCAACCTCCACCCCGCCTACCTCCTCGGCGAGACGTACCGTGAACTCCTCGGCCGTACCGGCATTCCCGCCGACGCGGTCGAGCAGATCGTCGGCGGCGCGGTGACCCAGGCCGGCGAGCAGTCCGCCAACCCCGTACGGACCGCCTGGCTGACCATGGGCCTGCCGTACGAGACCGCCGGGACGACCGTCAACTGCCAGTGCGGGTCCTCGCAGCAGGCCGCGCACATGACCGCGAACATGATCTCCGCCGGGGTCATCGACGTCGGCGTGAGCTGTGGTGTCGAGGCGATGTCCCGGGTGCCGCTCGGGTCCGCCTCCAAGCACGGGCCGGGGAAGCCGTTCCCCGACGAGTGGAACGTCGACCTGCCCAACCAGTTCGAGGCCGCCGAACGCATCGCGCGGCGGCGGGAGTTGACGCGGGAGGACGTCGACGCGTTCGGGGTGCTGTCCCAACAGCGGGCCGCAGAGGCGTGGTTGGAGGAGCGGTTCAAGCGGGAGACGTTCGCCGTGCAGGTCCCCACGACCGAGGAGGAACAGGCCGCCGGGCAGGGGATGTGGCGGCTCGTCGACCGGGACGAGGGGCTGCGGGACACGTCGCCGGAAGGGCTCGCCCGGCTGAAGCCCATCATGCCTACGGCCGTTCACACCGCCGGCAACTCCTCGCAGATCAGCGACGGGGCCGCCGCGATCATGTGGGCGTCCAAACGGATGGCCCGCGCGCTGAAGTTGAAGCCGCGTGCGCGGATCGTCGCGCAGGCCCTGGTGGGCGCCGACCCGCACTATCACCTCGACGGGCCGATCGACGCGACGCACGCCGTGCTGGGCAAGGCCGGGATGACGTTGAAGGACATCGACCTCGTCGAGATCAACGAGGCGTTCGCGTCAGTGGTGTTGAGCTGGGCGCGGGTGTTCGACCAAGACCTGGCGAAGGTCAACGTCAACGGGGGTGCGATCGCCCTCGGGCATCCGGTGGGGGCGACCGGGGCTCGCCTCATCACGACTGCGCTTCATGAACTGGAGCGGGCCGACAAGGAGTTCGCGATGGTCGTGATGTGCGCGGGTGGCGCGCTGGCCACGGGGACGATCCTTCAGCGGCTCTGAGTCCAGGTGAGGAACTCCGAGAACGCCGTGGGGTGGAGGGTGAGGTGGGGGCCTGCGGGGTTCTTGGAGTCGCGGACGGCGATGTGGGTGAGGGGGGTTGAGGCGACTTGTACGCACTCGCCGCCCTGGTCACTGCTGTACGAAGAGGTGCGCCAGGCGACCTCAACACACTCGCCGCCCTGGTCGCCGCTGTAGCTGGACTTACGCCACAGAATCTCCGTGCTCCGCGCCATAGCGTTCCTCCATCACCCGCCGGATCAACTCCGCCGAGTCCTTGATGGAGAGTGCGGCGGCTTGCAGATGATCGTAACGGAGCGAGCAGTCCTTGACGGTGTCCGGGTTGGCGGTGGGGTGCCCGTTGCCGTACCCCTCCGTGTAGACGATGGTGGGGTCGTCCTCGAAGCGGAAGACGGTGAACGAACCTTGTGATCCCGCGTGCGCGCCCGTCGTGAACGGCAGGATCTGGATGTTGACCCTGGGGTTGTCCTCGAAGGACAACAAATGGGCCAGTTGCTCTCGCATGACCTCCCGACCGCCGATCTCCTGGTACAGGACAGCCTCACTCGCGATGGCCCAGAAGACGGGCGGCTCCGGCTTCTCCAGAACGCACTGGCGGGCGAGCCGGGCGGTGGTGCGATTGTCGAGGTCGACCTGGTCCATCGTGCCGAGCGTGGCGCGCGCGTACGCCGGCGTCTGAAGAAGCCCGTGCACCATGCCGATCTGGAACGTCAGGATCTCGACCGCCCGCGCCTCCAACTCCGCCACCTGCTGAAACCACGACGGCAGTTGGGAACGCAGGACCAGGATGACCAGCCTCGAAAAGAAACCGTCCGTGTTCAGCGCCGCGTCGATCCGCTGGCTGAACTCCAGGGTCGGGACCTTCCGCGCGTTCTCGATCTGGCCGATGAGGGAACCCGTGTAGTTGACGATGTCACCGAGCTGACCCTGCGTCATGCCGGACGACTCGCGGAAGCGGCGCAGCTCGAAGCCGTAGTAGTCGAGCGGCGACGCACCCGGGTCGAGCACGTTGATGTGGGTCACCCAAGTCCCCTCTCTGGCAAGAAGTTTCGAATTCCCGCGAATAAACCGACAGGTTGTATTCGCGTGGTAGCCCAGAGTAGGGAAGAGGGTCCACGCTCGTACCGTGAACGAACACTTTCCCCCCTTCCTGGTGGGTCCTCTCTTCCCCACGTACTGCCTGATGCTGACGGTCGGCGACCACTCCCCCCGCCACATCCGCCGCATCGCCCGCACCCTGCTGAAGGAATGGCGCACGGAACAGGTCACGGACGCGGTCGAGTTGGCGTTGACGGAGCTGGTCACGAACGTCCACCGCCACGTCCCCGACCGCCGCTGCCAGATCCTGATCCTCCGCCAACCGAACGCGATCCGCGTAGAGGTCACGGACCCGAGCCCCCAGCTCCCCGCCCCCACCCCCGACTTGCCACTCGACGCCGAGTCGGGCCGCGGCCTGATCCTCGTGAACGCCCTCACGGACAAGTGGGGAGTGGACCCGGTCGGCGCCCTCGGCAAGACGGTGTGGTTCGAGTGCGCGACACCGATGGACCTGGACGACATGCCCTGAAGCCCACACCGAAGGGCCTCACATCAATCGCCGCCACACCACGCAGAAGCCCCGCCAGGTGACCTGGCGGGGCTTCTGCGTGCTCACGTTACGGCATGATCGTCGCTCTACCGCCGGTTCCAGACGATGTTTTGTGGCAGCACACCGCCCTCCCATAGCCGGTCGAGCCTAGCGAAGAACCTGGGCAGGCTCGTGTCGAACTGTTCCCACGCCGCCGGGTCCAATTCCCGCCATGGATCCGAGATGACCAGACCGGGCGGCAGAGGACCGGTTGAGCCAGCCATCTTGCGACAAGCAGCACACCATGTGTAGCTGATCACAGCAGGGCGATCCGCGTGTTTCGTGTTTCTGAGGTAGGTGCGAACCGAAACTTCTCCGCACGAAGGGCAAGGCCACTCTGACTGATCCCGGAGGAAATTTCGCTCTCGCCCAAGAGCTTCTATTTCCGAGGGTGTGAAGCGCGTTATCTGCATCATGAACCCGTCCTTCGCCTGAAAACGCCGAGCATAGCCTGCCCGAATGTCTCCGCAGCGGACTCTGTTCCACCCATCGAGCCTGGCCAAGTGGCGTACATCCGGTGATGATAGATCTCGTGGAAGATCGTGGCCACGGCGGTATCCATATCAGCCAGTCCCATGTTGGAGATCTGAATCACCGGACGCCCTCGCGGGCCCAGGTTCGGCATTCCACTACCATTGTGCGGGCTGTTCGCGTAAGCAGGCAGGCCATCTCCGGCGGTGCTGATCTCCGGCACGTGCACAATGTCGTACTGGGCAACGCTCATGTCAGCCCTGCCGAGTGCCATCTTCACCTGCTTGATGCTAACGGCAGCGCCGTTCTTCCCTCCAGGAGCACTCTGGGGGTCTGCATCGCAGTTGTGAACGAGGACCGGCGTGACACCTGCCAGCACATAGTACGTATGAATATCAGTAATCGTCAGATCATGCGTCCGCTGCCGCTCGTCGAAGTAGCGGATGCCCTCGACAGAGACACTGCCCCCAGAAGGCGTACGCAGCACCATCCCCGGCTTAGCCTCGATCTTTCGTGATGGGCCGCCGACGGAGTCGGGGGCCCATTTCGTTGTCGGTGGCTGAGGCCGGGCAG